>CACZII010000089.1 GCA_902781185.1 Fibrobacter succinogenes | reverse complement strand
GCGTAGCCCTTGGAAAGGGACAGAAGCTTGGGACGGATACCGATAAGGCCGCGGCTCGGCACGATAAACTCGAGGGACACGCGGTCGTTGTCGTCGGTGACCATGTTCACCATTTCGCCCTTGCGCTGCTGGATTTCCTGGATGCAGGCGCCGCTGAATTCGCTGGGGACTTCTACCTTGAAGTCTTCTACCGGTTCCAGGAGCTTGCCGTTTTCATCATTATGGAAAATTACCTGGGGAGATCCGATGGTGAATTCATAAAGTTCGCGGCGCATATTCTCGACGAGGATGGTCAAGTGGAGAATACCACGACCGGAAACCTTGAATGTAGAAGCACCGTCTACTTTTTCCACCAACAGGGCGGGGTCAGCCATGTGGGCACGTTCCAGACGTTCCTGGAGCTGGTTACCCGTCATGAACTTTCCACCGTACTTACCGGCCAGGGGCGAGGTGTTCACGGTGAAGATCATGGAGATGGTGGGCGGGTCGATATGGATACGGGGCAGGTGCTTCGGGTTGCTGGTGGCGCTGATGGTGTCACCGATATCGAAGGTGTCGAGACCCGCAATGAGAATGATTTCGCCCGGACCGGCTTCGTCTACCGGCTTCGGGGTGAGGCCTTCGTAACGCAGAATCTTCTGCGGGCGGATGGTCTTCACGGTGCCGTCGGTAAAGGCCTGTGCGTAGGTCTGGTTGGGCTTGATAACGCCCTGCTGCACACGACCCACAGCCAAGCGGCCAAGGAAGGTGGAGTATTCGAGGGAGGCAATCTGCAGGAGCGGTTCGCCTGCCGGGTCACCCTTCGGGGCCGGGATGCGCTCGATAATCTTGTCCATGAGGATGCTGAAGTCGCCATCCGGATCTTCCATTTCGGCCTTGCAGATGCCCTTACGGCCAGAGCCGAATACCTTGTCGAAGTCCAGCTGTTCCTCGTTGGCGTCCAGTTCGCAGAACAGGTCGAACACCTTGTCCAGGGCGCCGTGGGGGTTACAACCGTCACGGTCGATCTTGTTCACCACTACGATAGGGATAAGGCCCAGTTCAAGAGCCTTCTGGGTCACGAAACGGGTCTGGGCCATGGGGCCTTCGAAGGCGTCCACTACCAGCAACACACCGTCCACGGTACCCAGCACGCGTTCCACCTGGCCACCGAAGTCGGCGTGCCCCGGGGTATCCACGATGTTCACGCGGTAGCCCTTGTACATGACGCTGGTGTTCTTGCTGAGGATGGTGATTCCGCGTTCCCGTTCCAGGTTGTCGCTGTCCATCACGCGTTCGTTGACTTCTTCACCTTCGTGGAAGGTTCCGCACTGCTTGAGGAGCTGGTCCACCAGGGTGGTCTTACCGTGGTCAACGTGGGCGATAATGGCGACGTTTCTGATTTTAGATTGATCCATAAAGGGCTCTTTTGATTCTTGTTTATTTTGGGCCCAAATTTAGAAAAACGTGCTGCAATTTGCAACACGCTTAGATTCTCTTGGAGGCTTTTGCAGACCCCTAGTCGTGTATGGAATTCTTGAGGCTTTCGATAAGGCGGGCGAAGCTCGGGTCAGAGGCCATTTCTTTCTTTACGGAATTGATGGCATGGACCACGGTGGAGTGGTCCTTTCCGCCAAAGCGGGAACCGATGCTCTGGAGGCTGATGGGGGAGAGTTCGCGCATCAGGTACATGGCCACCTGGCGTGCCTTGGAAACTTCCTTGGTGCCACGTCCCGATTCCACCAGCTTTGCCTCGGGAACCTCGTAGTGGGCAGACACCGTATGGAGTACGGAATCCAGGCTTACGCGACGGCGGAGGGTGGGGGCGATTTCGGTCACCACACGCTGGGCGATGCTCATGTCGATATCGTGATTCAGCAGGCTGGACTGAAGCGTCAGCTTGATGATGGCGCTTTCCAGACAGCGGACGTTGCTGGCGATATTTTCGGCCAAGTAATGCAAAACTTCGTCGCTGATTTCAAGATGGCGTTCTTCGGCCTTCTTGTGCAAAATGGCTTCGCGGGTCTCCACCTCGGGAGGCTGGATGTCTACGGTAAGGCCCCAGGCGAAACGGCTCACCAGACGGTCGGAAAGGTTCTTGACTTCGGCGGCGGGAGCGTCAGAGGTCAGCACAATCTGCTTGCCTGCCTGATGCAACGCGTTGAATATCAAGAAGAACTCGTTCTGGGTTTCGTACTTGCCGGTCCAGTTCTGGATGTCGTCGATAAGCAGGATGTCTACTTCGTTGCGGTAGAAGTCGCTCATCTCGGTGACACGACCTTCACGCAGGCTCTTCATGTACTGCTGGGAGAAATCTTCGGAGGTCAGGTAGCACACCCGCTTGGCCGGATTCTCTTCTAGGATGTAGTTGCCGATGGCCTGCAGCAAATGTGTCTTGCCGAGTCCAGAGGATCCGTAGATGAACAGCGGGTTGTACTGGGTGCCGTTGGGGTTGCGGGCTACGGCCAGGGCTGCGTTGAAGGCCAGCTGTGCCTTGTCGCCGGGAACAAAGTTTTCGAAGCGGTAGCTGCTGGAAAGGGGAACGCTGGGCTTGATGAAATCCTTGAAGGATTCGTTCTCGCTCTTGGCTGCCTGGGGAACAATTTCCTGGGGCTGGAATTCGAATTCCATGGCCACATCATCGTGGTTGGTTTCTTTCCAAGCGAGGCGGATGAGTTCCTTGTAGGCCGAATAAACAGAAGTGTCCAGTCCGGGAGGAATGGAAATAGTGGCGTGTCCTGTGGTCTGGCTAATCAACTTAGTCTGAGCGAAATAGGTTTTGAACACGGAATCAGAAAGCATTCCGCGGAGGTAGTTCAAACTTCTTTCCCATTCAATTGCCATACGTCTATCCTTGACCGGTGGACCGGGTTCACAAATCTATCAACAGGTAGGCCCTATAATCTAGAAAAATAGCCTTGATTGTTGATAAGTTCAAGGGGGAGGGCCCCAAAAAAGGGGCAAAAATGACCCCGGACCGGCATCGTAAGTCCTTGATTGGCAAAAGATTAAAAAACGTTTATGTTAGTTTGTTTGTAATATGAGGCCGCTTAAAAGCCCTCGAATAAATGGCGGAATTCTTTAAATTTCGCCAAAATAACTACATTTGGCCTAGTATGCAGTTTCTCGCCCGTCTCGATTACGTGTTCTGGATTCCCCTGGTTTTATGGGTTCCCCTGTTTTTCTGGTTTATGCGCTGTTCGTACCCACTCTTTTTCAAGAAGATGGTGAAGAAAGGAAAAAAATGGGCTTTCATGCCCGAAAAATTCGGCAGTAACTCTCCCAGGTTTGCGGTGACCCGTGCCCTGAACCTGCTCTTTTCGCTGGTGCTGGCGTCGGGGTGTTCTGTCAGTGTGGCCTGGGCGTTGAACAAGTTTACCCAGGTTCCTGCAGTTTATGGCTTTGCGTCGGTAGCTGTTTTCTTGGTACTTGCTATTGTCCTGTACCGATTGGCTGTAGGCAAAGTGGCTGTGATTTTTCAGTCGGCCTATTTTCTGGAATACCGTCGCGCCCACTACGAGTCGGATAGCAAGGGCAAGATGCAGAGCGAGGCGGATATCCATAACCGTGCCATCTGGAGTTTTACGAAGAAGCTTAGAAATGCAGAATCTCACGGTCGGCTGTGGGAGTATGTGAACGCCATGGCCAGGACCAAGAAGATTCCTCCCGATATCCTTGCAGAAGTTTACTAGCCATGTCCAATATTTTAGATTCCATAGGTGTAGGTGAGAACGTCCTGGATGGGCGTGCGGCTTGGAAGTACGCCGAAGATATCTTGCTGAAGGTTTCTAGGACGTTTGCACTGAACATTAACGTGCTCAAGGGTCGCTTGCACAAGAGTATCTTGCTTGCCTACCTGTACCTGCGCATTGCCGATACCGTAGAAGACGACCCCGAGATGACGGCTACCCGCAAGAACATTGTGCTGGGACTGTTTTCGGCTATCTTCAAGTCGCCCGACCTGTCTGACGAGGCGATTGCGGCTTTTGAGAAGGCCTTGCCCGAAAGCTGGCACCGTTCGGATCACCCCTATATGGACCTGTGCCTCCATACTCACGTGGTGGTGCCCTTGCTGAAGGAACTTCCCGAAAAGTTTGCTGCTCCGGTGCGGGCGGTGACTGTGGAAATGTGCCAGGGCATGGCCAAGTTTGCCCTTAGGCAAGAGGCTGCCCTTAGCTCCGGCTGGTTTACGTTGGAACGGGTTCAGGACTTGGACGAATACTGCTACTACGTGGCGGGGATTGTGGGTAAGCTGCTCACGAACCTTTTTGCCGCCGACACGAAACTGATTAGTGATGCCCGCAAGGCGGAACTGCAGAAGCTGGACGTGAGCTTTGGGCTTGCGCTTCAGGTGGCAAACATCGTGAAGGACTGCGTCGAGGATTCGACCCGTCGGGTGTGCTTTGTGCCCGAAGAGATCTGCCGCCGTCATGGGTTCAACCATTCTTACGAGATGTTTGGACCGCCCATGGGCGACATGGAAGACTATAACAAGCGCCGCGCCCAGGTCATGGAAGAACTGGTGAGAAAGGCTTGGAGTCACTTGGACGACGCTATCGCCTACACCAAGCTCTTGCCTAACGTGAAAATGCGGACACGCCTGTTCTGCTTGTGGCCCCTGTTCATGGCGGCAGAGAACATGAAGATTATCGGTGACGGTTCCAGTATTTTCGCATCGGACCAGAAGGTGAAAATTACCCGGGATACGGTGAAGCGGATTATCAAGTCTACCATGGTACATTTCTATTCCGATAAGTGGATTGACAAGACCTACGCGAAATTGAAGAAGGAAGCAGGAATTTGAAATTAGTTGATATCGTGAATAAGTGGCAGTTCCACCTGGGCGTCATCGTTTTTAGCATTGTCTCTGACCAGTTGACCAAATTGTGGGCATTGGTTCGCTTTACCAACGAGACCGGTGCGCCAAACCATGACGTGATTAACGTGATTGGGGAATGGATCCGGTTCCAGCTGGTGTTTAACAAGGGTGCCGCTTTCAGTAGCCGCCCTCAGGACCTGATGCCGTTCCTGCCTCCCTGGCTTTTCTTTTTGCTGATTTCTATTGTCGCGACAATCGTATTGCTCTGGTTCTACAGGTCTATCGATAAGCGAGACTGGATGAGCCGACTGGGCGTGGTGATGATTCTCGGTGGAGCTGTTGGAAACTTTATCGACCGTATGCGGCTCTCTATGGTGGTGGACTTTATCGACTGCGACTTGCCCGACTTTATCATGACTCGGTTCCCGACTTTTAACGTGGCGGATTCCTTCGTGACTGTGGGCGTGGCCATCGTGGTTCTTTCGCCGGTGATTTTGAAAAAAGTGCACAAAGAAATTAAGGCTGAAAAAGAGACTGAAAAACAAATGACGAGTGTGAAATGACAAATAATAAACCACACATTTCACACCTCACACTTCACACCTCGTACTTTTTATGAACTACATCGTCCAAGAGCAGCATTCCGGGGAGCGCATCGACAAGTTTCTTGTGGGTGTCATGGACAATGTGTCCCGAACCGACATCCAGAAACTGATTGCCGCCGGCGAAGTCAAGGTGGGCGGGGCCCCAGCATCCAAGAATTTCCGCGTAGAGGCGGGCATGGTTGTGGTGGTGGAGAAAGTTCCTGAGAAGGAATCCAGCACCCTGGAACCCGAAGACATTCCGCTGGACATTGTCTACGAAGACGACGATATCGTAGTGCTGAACAAGCCCCGCAACCTGGTGGTGCACCCGGGCAATGGCGTACAGAACGGAACCTTGGCGGCAGGCCTTTTGCACCATTTCAAGGAAAATCTTTCGGCGGTAAACGGGCCGCTCCGCCCGGGCATTGTACACAGGCTGGACAAGGATACGCCGGGCCTTATGGTGGTGGCAAAGAATGATGCCGCCCACAGACACTTGGCCCACCAGCTTGAAACACGGACGCTCCACCGTACCTATAACGCCCTCGTGTGGGGCCATGTCCGTGACTTGGAAGGGACTATCGATGCTCCCATCGGCAGGAACCCCAAGAATCGCCTGAAGATGGCGGTGGTGAAGGATGGCAAGCCTAGCCGTACCCACTATGTGGCGAAGAAATTTTTTGCCTTTGCCACCTTGCTGGAACTGCAATTGGAATCGGGACGTACCCACCAGATTCGCGTACACAGCCGTTACATGGGCCACCCCGTGATGGGGGACCCGCTTTATGACGGTCGCGACGGCTGCTTGAACCGCGTGTCGCCCCTGATGAAGGACATTGCGGCTAAGGTTCTGGAAATTGCGCCGGCCCAGCTCTTGCAGGCGGTAAAGATTGAACTGATCCACCCGACCACGGGCAAGAAGATGAAGTTCAAGGTGCCACTGGAAAAGCCTTTCGAACAGGTGCTGAAGCTTTTGAAGAAGGAATGCCCTGCCGACGCTCCAACCTTTGATGAAGATGAAGGATTCCATGACTTTGATGCGGATATCCGCTTTGACGAAGGTTTTGAAGATGAAATTGACGAAGGAATGTTGGACAAGTTCGATGAATGTGTTTTCCCGGAACTGAAAGAAAGGAAGACCCGTGCCCAACGCCACGCCGAAAAGGCGGCTAACGCTGCGAACCGTAGGGCCAAGGCCGCTGAGCGCAAGCGTATCAAGCAAGAGAAGGCCGCCCGCCGTCGCGGAATCGCTCCCGAGGATTTTGTTCAGCCCGGCTATGAACCGACCATAGATCCGGATCTGCTGTAAATGTTAATTTTGAAATCAAACAAAGGATAGAATCATGCGTGATCAATTCGAAAGCCCGCTTATCAAGCGTTACGCTAGCA
>CACZII010000088.1 GCA_902781185.1 Fibrobacter succinogenes | reverse complement strand
AAGTCCAGCAAGCAGGCTGGCGTCATGAAGCTCGGTTCCGACACGCTGCCGCCTCTCCCCCGCGACGCTACCGACCGTAACCGTACTTCTCCGTTTGCCTTCACCGGCAACAAGTTCGAATTCCGTGCTCCGGGCTCTAGCCAGAGCTGTTCCGAACCCAACGTCATCTTGAACACCATCGTTGCCGAAGCTTTCGACCTGATTGCCGACAAGCTTGAAAAAGTCCCGGCTGAAAAGTTCCACGAAGAACTGCAGTCCCTGTTGCAGAAGATCGTGAAGGAACACAAGCGCGTGATCTTCAACGGCAACGGCTACACCGACGAATGGGTGGAAGAAGCCGCAAAGCGTGGCCTGCCCAACACCCGCACCACCATGGAAGCGCTCCAGGCCCTCAACAAGGCCGAGAACGTGGCCCTCTTCGAAAAGTACGGCGTGTTCAACAAGCGCGAACTGGAATCCCGCTACGAGGTGAACCTGGAAGAATACCACAAGAAGATTCACATCGAAGGCAAGATTTCCGACGACATCGCAAAGAACGTTATCTTGCCGCAGGTGCTCTGCGCCTACAGCGCCGCCCTCAAGACCAACGCCATGGCCAAGGAACAGGGCTTTGCCGCTGTGGATTCCTACGCCCAGGAACTGGGTGAAGGCTACAAGGCTCTCGCCTCTGCAATCGAACGCATGGAAAAGGCCCTCGGCGAAAAGCACGAGAACATTCTCGAAGCGATGGCGGATCTCCGCGTCCAGGTGGACAAGCTCGAAAAGGTCATCCCCGACGAGAAGTGGCCTCTGCCCAAGTATCGCGAGATGTTGTTTATCTACTAACTCCTTGCTCAATAGACACACAAAACGCCGTCGGAGAAATCCGATGGCGTTTTTTTTGAGCTGTCTCGGCGACCCTATTTCAGCCGACTTTACTTTAATCGGCCGAAACTCTTTTTCAGCTTGGCGAGGGCATCTTCCTCGATGACCTCTTCAGTATCGTCGCCCTTCCGCTTGAACCTCAAGATTTCGAAGTCCTCCAGCATGGCGCAGGCCTGCAGGTAAAGCTCTGGATACTCGGGGTCGTCATGCGGCAGGCGCTCCATTCGGGAAAGCACATCTCGGGCCTTTTTGAGTTCGTGGTCCTTAATATAACGCAACCTCAGGACGGGTCGGAACTTCTCACGAAGATCCTTGACGGAAAGATTTACTTTGTCATTGCGAGCCCCTTCTCCCAGCGACATGTCCGCGCCGCCAAGCGCACAAAGCCTCTCGTACAGAGTGGTTTCAGGACCATCAGAAGAATATAGCTGGACAATTTTTGAGATTGTCATCCCCGCGCCTCCGAGCCTGCCCCGGGCTTGTCCCGGGGTCATCCCCGCGCTCTTATTCGTCATCCCCGCGAAGGCGGGGATCTTATGGTCGCCCCCCTGCCGCATGGCCACCGAAAATTCCCGAAGGATATCCCAGAATTTCACGAAAGTGTCCGCCCCAAGCAGGGCCGATTCGTAGGTGGCCCGCACCAGGGCAAGGCGGGTCTCTTCATCTTCGGTGCGGGTAGTGGCGGCCAGGTTCTTGAAATCGCGAATCTTCTTGCCACGGGAAAATTCCAGGCCTGAGAAGCGTACACAGCGGTTCGCATCCAGGTGGTCAGCAACAAGAGACTTGAGAACCCAATTCGAAAAAGATTCACCACGCAACGTGTCATCCTGAGCGAACCCTGGAGCACGATGTGCGATAGGGAAAGTCGAAGGATCTAAGTAAGATGCAGGCAACGATTTTTTCAAACGCGAAACGAGATCCTTTATGGATTCCCTCCCTTCGGTCGAGAATGACGTATCCAGGTATTTTCCTTCCACACGCTTACGGAAAGCCTGCCAGAAGGTAGATTCCGCAGGAGTCATCAGAGCCGATTCACCCAGACGCCAGCCAAAACGCATGCCGCCAAGGCTAAAGTCGATCCCAAAAGTCACCAGAACAGGGCGGACCGCTAAGAATAGGCCGAAATTTCCCAGTTCAGGAGACAACTCAAATTTAAATACGTCAGACGAAGAGGAATGCCCTGGATTCCCTCCTTCGCCTTGCTCAGTCGAGAATGACGTAGAAGGAGCGTGAAGAAATCTCTTCGGAGAAACTACATTTACATGCAGACGTAGGTGGTTTTCCTTTTCGGGCGTGATCGTCGGAATATCGCAATCCAGCTGTTTTATACCTGCAAAGACTTCGTACAGGCTTAAAAGCGGGGCCTTATGCGGGTTCTCCTTCAGCTTGTCGCAGAAGGCATCGTCGATAAAGGTACGCTTGCCTTCCAGCTGCTTCTTAGAAGCCTTGGGCATCTCGCGGATGACAGACTCCGCCATCCATTCCCGCCACTGATGGATTGAAAGCGCTAGAGTCGCAGGCGTTACCTGCGGGAGCAAATCGTAGGGCAAGTCCAGGGTGATACCATCGTACGCCTTGGTCGCATCGAAGACCATCTCCCCCATGACCATGCGAGCCATTCCATCGACGCCTTCGATGCGGAACTGCTCTAGAGAGCCTCCGAGAGATGGCGTTGGGAGCGACTTTTTACTATGCGTGTCACCCTGAGCGAAACGTAGAGAAGTCGAAGGGTCTATCAACGAATGCACTAGATTCTTCGACTCCGTGCTTCGCACTCCGCTCAGAATGACACTTTCATTCTGTTCCAACCAAAAAGCAGCATCAAATTTCAAAAACTGGTCGGTATGCTCGCGGATGTAATCCTTGAGAGTCTTGATGGAATTCACGTTGTGAGCAATCCGCACATAGTAATCCACCAGGGCATCTTCGCTAGGAGCCAAGCCAAACTGACGCTTGCGGGCCTCCAGGGCATGCAAATCCTCAACCACACGCTCGTTGTGGGTCATGAAGGCAAAAGGCCTAGCCATCTGGCCAAGCACAACAGCCTCCCGCCAGAAAATCTCGGCACATTCCTCGGGATTCACTCGGGCATAATCCACGCGGTGGCCACGGCTAATCACAAGCCCGCGGAAACTCACCTCTTCCACCGCTTCCACAAAGCCCCGTTCCTGATTCCACGTTGGCGCATACCAGCGGCGGGTACAGAAGGGTTCTGCCACCTGCATAATCCATTCCGGCTTGATTTCGGCGGCCTTGTTGAGGAAAATACGGCTAGTCTCGCGAACTTCGGCACTAAAGAGCCATTCTACACTTTTGCCGTAAAGATCGCTACCCGGGAACAAGTGGGTCTCGCGGCCGCTTACCAAGCGGTAGCAGCCATTCTCAATGTCACGAAGGGCCACACCGCCCAAAAATCCCGAAAGCAAGGCGATATGCAGGTTGTCCCGATGGAAACTGTCCAACGGGCATACCCGATTCTCGAATTTTACGTCGAGGATACGTCCGAACTGTTCATACAGATCGATCCATTCACGACAACGCAAAAAATGAAGGCTGTTCTTGTCGCAGAACTTGCGAAGCTTATTCCAAGTCTTTCCATCCCATTCGGCGCAGAAAGCGTTCCACATGCACACGAAGGTCAAAAAGTCACTCTTGTGGCCCGCAAACTTGCGGTGCAACTGCCGGATTCGGGTACGCTCCGGCTCTTCGCTAGGCACCACCCGCGGGTCCTGAATAGAAAGTGCCGAACAGACAATAAGCGCAGGCTGCAAAACGCCGGCATCGCGCGCCCGCAATAGCACAGCCGAAAGCGCCACGTCCATCGGGAGGCGCGTCATTTCGCGGCCAAGTTTGGTCACACGCCCGCTGGCATTATCGGCGGTCAAAGCACCAAGTTCAAAGAGTGTCTTGTAGGCCCCACGAAAAGCCGAATGGGGCGGCGACTGTAGGAACGGAAAGTTTTCCAGTTCCAGCCCCAAGCTCCGGAGCTGCAACACCACATTGGCGAGATTACTCCGCCGGATTTCCGGCTCCGTAAACTCGTCTCGCTTTTCGAAATCTTCGGGAGAATAAAGGCGGATGCAGACACCAGGCTTTACGCGCCCCGCACGCCCTGTACGCTGCCGGGCACTCGCCTTCGAGATGTCTTCTACAGGCAGCCCCTGGATTCGAGACTGCGCGTTGTAGCGCGAAATGCGGGCCGTACCCGTATCCACCACGTAGGCGATTCCCGGAATCGTAAGGGATGTTTCGGCAATGTTGGTGGCAAGAACCACGCGGGTCTTTTCAGTACGCTTAAAAATACGGCGCTGTTCATCGGGACTCATGCGCCCGTACAGCGGCAAAATGTCGAAGGTGGCAGAATCCAGCTCATGGGCAAGCTCCCCCGCCAAATCCTGAATATCACGCTCCGTCGGCAAAAAGCAGAGCAGATGGTCACGATGTCGACTTTCCAAGTCCAGAATCGCATCACGGGCCTCGTCAAGCAAACCGGAATCGCCCTTACCGCTGGTATCCAGAGCCGCCCGCGCCATCGAGCCGCCATCGAAAAAATACTCCACGTCTACCGGGAACGTTCTTCCTTCGGCTTCCAGTACGCAGCTGTTGTCGTAGAATTCCTCAAAAAGCTTGGCATCCAGGGTCGCAGAAGCCACAATTAACTTAAATTCCGGGCGAGCTTGCAATACTGTTTTGAAAATGCCCAGCAAAATGTCAATGTTCAGTGAGCGTTCATGGGCCTCGTCAATCACGATGGCCGAATACTGCCTAAATAGCCTATCCCGACGGAATTCCTGCAGCAAGATACCGTCCGTCATCACCTTGATGGGGGCGTCGCTCTGGCCCTGTTCCCAGAAGCGGATCTTCGTGGAGACGAGCGTCTCGTCGTTCAATTCTTCACGCAGGCGGTCCGCAATGGAAATCGCTGCAAGTCGGCGTGGTTCCGTCACACCGATCTTAAACTTGACTGGATCCCGTTCCCCCGTGTCAAGCACGGGGCTAAAGGCCATAGTATGGCTTCGCCCAACTGTTTCGGCTCCAGGATGACGTGAGTCAAACCACTCCAGCAGAAACTTCGGAAGCTGCGTGGACTTGCCAGAACCCGTGTCCGCCTTGACAATCACCACCTGGTGTTTCTCGAGCATGTCGAAAAACTCTTCCCGATGTTCGACAACGGGAAGCTCTGGATAGGTGATATTCAACTGCTGATATGACATGCTAAATGTGTAGTGTGGAGTGTGGGGTGTGAAATGTGGAGTGATTAATTACACATTCCACATCACACATTCCTCATTCTTTTATGTATCCGCATTTGTCGCAGGTGAGTTTGTAGCTGTTGTCGGGGTCAACCACCATCACGCCGTCACAATCCGGCTTTTCGCAGGGGAGTTCCCCGGGCATCACTTCGCGGTAAGTTTCTTTTTCCATATTACTTTCCATTAAATACGAACTTTTCAATGACTTCGGCAATTCCGCTGTGGTTGTTGTCCCGTTCCGTCACGTAATCGGCGACATTCCTTACCACCGGCGAGGCATTCGCCATGGCAACGCCAACGCCTGCCACCTCGATCATGGGGCAGTCATTCTCTTCGTCGCCCACGGCAATGGTATCAGCCATCGGGACCTTGTAAAAATCGGCCATAAAGCGCACCGCATCGCCCTTGTTGCTCTTCATGTGCGAAAATTCCAACATCTCGGGCTTGCTGAACACATCAAAAAGCTTACCCGCCGTGGTCTTGCGCATCTCGGCACGGAAACTTTCCAGACTGGAATGATCAAAGGGGGTTATGATGTTTACCTTGATGGGTGGTTTTATAACGACATTGATGAATTGACCATAATACTCGCGGATATCCTTCACCACCACGTAATCCATCTGCATCAGGTGGCAGTAGGTCTTGAGCTGTTCGGTCTCATACTCCGAAACCACCAGGTCGCCCGAATAGGTATGGGCATGCATTCCGCAGGCATGAGCGGCATCCATAATAGCCTTGACCTCATCAACGGGAATATAGCGGGTAAGAATCGCCTTTTGCTCACCGCAATCGTAAATGAGCCCGCCATTGAAACTCACCAGGTAAAAGCCGGCTTCTAGAAAACCGTACCGATCCGCCAGTTTCTTGACGCTAGTCAGTGGCCGCCCCGTGGTCATGACAAACTTATGCCCCGCAGCGATCATCTTGCGGATAGCGGACATATCCTCTGCGGAAATGTCCTTGTTGTCATCCAAAAGGGTTCCGTCCAAATCGGTAAAGAGGATTTTCATAATACAAAACTACAATACGCTACAAAACTGTCTTTACAAGAGTCTCGTGAATCAATCCGTTGCTGAAAAGCACCTGCTCGGAATCCACGAACTGCATAGGAGTGCCGTCGATATGGGTGGCCATGCCGCCCGCTTCTGTAACCATCAAAGCCCCGGCGGCAATGTCCCAAGGGTAACTCATGGTCATCACGAACCCGTCAATACGCCCGCAGGCCACAAAGCAAGATTCCACCACGGCAGAGCCCAGGCACTTGACGCGTTCGAAAGCTTCCGCCTCACGGGCAAAGTTCCTGGAGTTACGGGCATTTATCTCCTGCGCCACACCCACATTGAAATCCCCGTTGCTCACGATTGCATGGAGCGGATTGGACTCCTTGCTGACATAGACACGCTTGCCATTCATGAAGGTGCCGCCCCCAAGGGTGGCCGTATAGAACTCCCCCAATTTCGGCAAGTTGATAACAGCCACAAGAGGCTTCCCCTTGTAATGCAGGGCAATGGAAATTCCCCACAGGGGAATGCCACGACTAAAATTCACCGTAATAATCCAGCGGAAATCCGGATCAGAACCTTCCACCACGCCCATTTCTTCGGTTCGGATAGAATGGCTCGGGAACGCCTTGCGAATTCCCTCTACAATAAGCTTTTCACTACCCACGTCGGCAATGGTCACCACATCCTTCACGGATTTGTACTTCACATCGCCCAGTTCGCCCTGCAAACGCAAGCACAGCTCGCCCGCCTCACGGCCCAGGCGTTCTGCCAAATCCAAGTATTTCTTAAGGTCTTCCATAAACAGCCCAAATATAGAAAAAGCCCTGCGGGACTTACCCGCAAGGCTTACGAAAGATTGAATAGGGCCCAACGGGCCCAAATCCATTAGAACAGAGCGATGTTGTAGGGAGCAATGGCGCCCTTGGGCCAAGCGAGGGCTGCAGCTTTGCCGTCCTTCACCACATAGATCTTTTCGGATTCAAGGGTACGGTCAGCCGCATAGACAACGCCGTCCTTCACCGCCACGAATTCCGGATCAGGAACGCCCTTGATGGTTTCGGTCTTGCCCGAAGCAAGGTCAATCTTGACCAGCAACTGAGCGCCCCAAGTCTTAAGAACGCAGGCATAGGCGAAACCATCTTCGGCGGCAAGTTGATAAATGCCACCACCAAGAGTCTTGCCGGAGACAAACATCTTGGAAGTTTTCTTTTCCAGGTCAATCTTTTCGAGACCGCGATTGTCATCGGCATCGGTAGCGCCATTCGCATTGTAATCGCCCTGGGTCGCCACATAGACGTTCCCATCAGAAACAATCACGTTCTTGGGATTATGGGTCAGCAGCTGGACAGTATCCTTCAACTCACCGGTAGAGGCATCATAAACGGCAAGAAGGCCGTTCGGGAACGTCCACATGGCATCGTATCGAGCAAAAATAGCGTAGAGTTTGCCATTATCAAGAGCAATGTCGGCAACATAGGGAGACTTTTCTTCGCCGTTGGAGAAGGCGCCCGTCTTGATAGACTTGAGAACCTTTCCGTCCTTTGTAGAAATCTGGATAAGGGAGTCCGCATTCTGCAAGGCAACCCAAGCCTTGTCGCCGTCAAAGGCCATATCAACGGGGTTGGTATTATCGTCCAGCGACACCTGCCAAACCACAGCCTTTTCGCCATCAGATTCCAGTTTTTCAGGATCAATAAGGGAGATGTTGTCCTTGCTCAGGCCTTCCATCACATACAAATCCGCACCATTGACGGCCACCCTGGAATCCTGATGGAAGGAAAGCTTCTTCTCGGAAACCTTTCCGTCCATGTCAATCCAGCGAAGTTCGCCGGTCGTATAATCGGTGGCAAAGAAGGCTCCCGTCAGGGAAACTTCCGGCTCATTAGAGCTGGCGGAGCTAGAGTCGTCGCCGCAAGCAGAGAGACCGAATGCGAGACCAACAGCAGTCATGAAGGCGAGAGATTGCTTCGCTACGCTCGCAATGACATTATTCTTTATTGTTTTCATGTTTTGTCCTTTTCTGGCTTTACACTATACATTGACATAACCCTATGTACTCCGTATAGCGAGGGGGCTAGAACCCCTGTATGATTGTGAACTTGTATTCCCTTCCCGGCATGGGAAAGGGCGTATAAAAATTCCTGTATTTTTCGTCGGTGATGTTATCCACGGTAAAGGTTAAACGAGTCTTTTCGAAAGGATTGTAGGCAAGGCCCGCCCGGTGAGTCGCCACGGCGGGTTGGTCCATATGGTTGGCCCGGTCGCTATAGATAACGCTACGCCATTCCGAGGCCCAACTGAAATCAAGATGCAGGGGCAAATGAAGTGTGGCCTCGGCAAAGTATGAGCGTTCCGGTTCACCGGGAAGCATGTTGCCATAGTAGGTGTTGGATTTGGAACGGTCCTCCGTCTTCTGGAAGGTAGCCCTCAAAACCACATCCATGAATTTAGCGGGACTGCTGTTGAGCTCAAACTCCGCGCCACGAACTCGGGAACGGCCAACATTTTCGGCACGCAGAAGCTCAGCCAAGATGACCCAACAAATGCCATCTTCAATATGGGATTCAAAGTAGGCCGCCCTGAAATTCGTATGGTTCCCAGGGAACCTGAAAAGGCCCGCCGCCTCGAACTTGGTGGCCTTTTCCCGCTTCAGGTTAGGGTTGGAAAGTATTCCGGGATAGCTGCCATAAAGTTCCATCAGGGCGGGCTGCTGGTAAAAACGGCCTATGGAAACCTCGCCCGTCAGCGGCGATTCCGCAGCCCCCAGGCGTGTAAAGACGCGCCCCGAAACGGTCGCATCCCTGTCCGAGGCTTTTTCCAAGCGGCGCGTTCCCGTAGGCTGCACAAACTCGCCCTTATCCAGACGGTCCTTCAGCATCTGCACGGAGCCTTCGGTACCAAGACCACCATACTTGAAAACCTGATAATAAAGATCACCCGAAGCCAGGAAAGAGAACCTGTCCAGAGCCCAGTCCTTGGAATCCCCGCGGGCCTCGGCACGTTCCCACTCCCCCGCCAACCGAAGAGAAGACTCCAGCGATTGTACAGGTTTCCACTCCGCAGAAATCTCGGGAACCAGCTTGTAAACAGCGGCACCATATTCAAGATACCGAGTAGTGCTGTACCCTATGTGATCCAGCGGATAGTAGGTGCTGGAAAGATTCTTGTCAAACCGGGCAGAAATTCCAGCATTCAAGAACAACCGATCATCGAAGTAGCCTACCGATTCCAACCCGTAGCGAATCAGCGCCGACTGACCTAGAAACTTGGCCACCTTGGTCTGCTGATCCTCCTTGCCAGGGTTCCCGCTTTCGTACTGGGATGCCGTTACCGAAAGCGTGGAAAAATAACCGTTCTCGTGAAGCATGCGGAACTGGACATTGCCCGAGACATCGGTGTACTGGGCATTCTCGCGGGTCACCGTAAAATCGTCCTTATCGTTGTACTGGGTCCCATTCCGGTTGGTATACTCGTAGTCGTTATCAGAATGCCGCGTAGCAAAAGTCGACGCAAACATGACGCTATCGGTCACCGGGGCCGCCACCTGAAACGAGCCCTCCCAGGTATTGTGGTTACCGTAGGCAGCCAAGACTCGGCCACCCTTCTTAATGGCATTCTTGGTCACAAAGTTCACCGCTCCACCAAGACCCGACACACCGAACTTCGCGGGAACATTCCCCTTGTAGACTTCTACCTTTTCCATCTGGTTCAGGTCGATAGAGCCCAGGTTCACTGCCCCGCCGCTGGCATCGTTCAACGGCACGCCATCTACGCAAATCAAGACGTTCCGGGCTGCAATCCCGCGGATGGAAACCGTCTGGAAACTGCCCAGCCCACCCTGCTTATAAGCCTGAACCCCGGGAAGTGCCGAAAGAAGGTCCGCCGCCGTCAGGGACTTGCCCTCCCAGACGGAAGACTGGATTTCTGTATAGCTTGCGTCTTTTGTGGGAACGTAGTCTGCACCCGAGATTTCGGAGACGCCCAAGTCCTGAGTGGCCGCCCAGGGTACACCCCAGGCAGCAAAGCCCAAAACAACCGCCATCAGGGCGGTTCTTGAGTAGGACGTCGTTCGCATCGTTCCTCGGTTCGGTTGTCTTCCACAGTTCTTCTGGCTCGGGGATCTACCTACTCCCGGCTCCTTCACACCCACTTCCGCAGGCATTGGCTTATGCCGGTTTTGTCCCCCCTTACAGCGGCGCGACCGCCCCCGGCTTTCACGGGGTTCTCTCCTCGTACAGTTGCCGCCATTTGGCAGCTCCTGCACAAGAGCTTTTCAGGGCATGGAAAACTTTGGCCAAAATTTAGGTAATGCGATGGTCAAAACCGACAGAACAACCTTAAAAAAGAGGCTTTTTTTTGCAAAAAACAGTCATTTTGTCAAAAATTGTAAGTTTTTCGTGCTATTTTTGTCACCAAATAACTTATATTCAAAGAAAGGCCTCTTTCCAAAGGAATCCCATGAAGAAAGGTTTTACCCTCGTCGAGATCATGATCGTCATCGTTATCATGGGCGTCCTTGCGGCCATTGGCGTGCCAAAGCTTTTCGCGCAAATGGCCAAGGCAAAGGCAAGCGAAATTCTCACAGCAGCTGGCACCTACGTACACCTTCAAGAAGCCTACCAGAACGAGAAGACCATTATCGGAAGCTGGAAGAACATCGGCTACAACGCTCCTGGCACCAACGGGGCTTCCACAGAGTTTCAATATAGCGGTTGCCCAGAAGACGACGTCCCCTTCACAGGCGAAGAAGTGACCGTTATCGGCTGGAAGGCGACAAACAGGAACAAGCTCAATCTCTGTAACGGGAACAATGGCATCTGGGCAGTCCAGGTTTCAGCCGTGGCAGAGCGCAACCTAAGCTACACCAACCTGGTCAATTCCGCAGATTGCGGCATGCTTACTGTAAGCTGGACCGTATCAAGCATTAGCGACGAATGCGAATAATTCCACAAACCCGCAGCACCAATGCGGGTTCTTTTTTTGACTATATTGTTCTCGCAAAAAGAGACAATTGAATGATTCACGATATCCTCCCCCACAAGCTCAATAACGAATTCAAGATCTGCGATCCGAAACCGACGGACTACCTTATCCGCTATGCGGGCGGGAAGACATTGTTAAAAGCTAACAACGCCGCAACATCCGGAACGACAGGCGTCGCCTACAGCATCCCACGCGTAGGCGAACTGCTCGCACTCGAAGGCAAGACCCTGGCCGATTTCGAAGGGCATTACCTTTTCAGCATCGACGATACCGGCTTCTTTCTGGATGATTCCGCTGCAAAAACATCTAGCGAAGCAATCCCCGCAGGTTACGAGTACATGGGCAGTCGCACCTTTCGCTCCATGGACCCCGTAGAACGCCTGGGTGGAGCTACGGCCACCCACCTCGCCCACTGGGAATCCCTGAACAGGTTCTGTGGCCGCTGCGGAAGGGAAATGACCCGCGGTGAAAAAGAACGCTCCATCGTCTGCCCAAAATGCGGGAACGTGGTCTACCCAAGAATCTCGCCGGTGGTTATCGTGGCGGTCCGTAACGGCGACAAGCTTTTGATGGCCCACAACATTGACAACCCGAACCCGCGACTTTTCTTGATTTCGGGATTCGTGGAAATCGGAGAAAGCCTGGAACAGGCGGTACACCGGGAGGTTCTGGAAGAGGCGGGCCTTCGTGTGAAAAACGTCCGCTATTTCGGGAGCCAGCCGTGGCCTTTCAGCGACTCGCTTATCGCGGGTTTCACCGCCGAGCTGGACGGCGACGACACCATCCACATGCAGAAGGAGGAGCTGTCCGAAGCCATGTGGGTCAGGCGCGAAGACATTCCCGAATACGAGACCGACGTGAGCATCAGTTGCTGCCTCATCGAGAATTTCAGGCGGGGATTTACGATAAAGGAAAGCTAGATGGCGTGTCGTGGCACGCCATGACGTTGCGTGTCGTGGCATGCCATGACGTTCGACAACTTAAAGCACTAGCGGCACAGGTTTGTCGGCGGTGACCGTCCATCTGGACTAAAAACAGCACGCCACATTCATAAGGCGTCCCGTTGTCTGAAGAAGTTCCCGTATTCAGGATATGCGCCAGTTCCCGTAGGTGCTTGACGCCCCGTTCTGTGGGAGCGTCCGGGAAAGAGGCCGAGCCGTCGTATTCCAAGGTTACGCCCTTCACTTCCAGGAACATCTTGTGGAGCCGGGCCTTCTGGGCTTTGGTCTTGCCGGCACCCCTGTACTCGATGTAAAAGTCAAAGCGGGAATTCCCGAAGGTGTATTCCGGCTTTAGAAAGGTAATCTCCGGAAAGCGCTCCCGATTGGAACGGATCCATTCGGCGGCCACCTTGTTGGGAGCCTGACTGTCCATGTTCACCAGGATTTTCCCGCGGGGAGTGACCTTTTCCACCGTCACCAGGTCGAAGGGCGTCTTGCGTTCCGGATTCTTGGACTTTTCTAGAAAAACCTTTACACCAGGTTGCAACAGTTCACGACAGCGGCCCGTATTCTTCACATGGACCACCGTTTTTTTGCCGTCGA
>CACZII010000087.1 GCA_902781185.1 Fibrobacter succinogenes | reverse complement strand
ACGCTTTAATCACAGTATCCTTCGCGAGGACCACGATGCCTGATTCAGTGACATGGAAGAGCTTCTTGTCCCGTTCCAGGTCGTAGCCGATTTGGAAGCCTGCAGGAATATGCAGTCCTTTCTCGATGATGGCACGGCGCACCTTGGCGCCGGGGCCTATGGTCACGTTGGGGAAGAGGATGGATTCTTCTACCAGAGCGTCTTTCTGGATGGTGACGCCCGGGCTGAGGATGCTTTTTACTACGGTACCGCCACCGATAATGCAGCCCGAAGACACGATGGAGTCGATGGCCGCCCCCTGGTGGGCATTGCCCTCGCCGGCAAAGAACCTTGCAGGAGGCTGGTTCCAGTTGAAGGTGCGGATAGGCCAGTAGTTGTTGTAGAGGTCGAAGGGCGGATTCTCGGAGCACAGGTCCATGTTGGCCTCGAAGAAGGCGTCCAAAGTTCCCACATCGCGCCAGTAGCCCTTGGTAGAGGCCTGTTCGCCACGGACAATGTTGGTGTTGAAGTCGTACACGTAGACGGGGTAGTCCTTGTAGAGGCTCGGGATAATGTGCTTGCCGAAGTCGGTAGCGCCGCTTGCGGCACCCTTCATGAGTTCCCGGACCAGGAACTTACTGGTAAAGATGTAGTTGCCCATGCTGGCCAGGCAGTAACCGGGGTTGCCGGGCATTTCCTTGGGGTTCTTGGGCTTTTCCTCGAAACCGATCATGCGGTTGTCAGCGTCCACTTCGATAATGCCGAATTCAGAAGCTTCGGAAACCGGCACCGGAATGGCGGCGATGGTCAGGAGGGCGGCGCGGGAAAGGTGGAAATCAATCATCTGGTTGATGTCCATCTTGTAGATGTGGTCGCCTCCGAAGATGGCCACCAGGTCAGGGCGCTCGTCGGTAATCAGGTTGATGTTCTGGAAAATGGCGTCGGCGGTGCCGCGGTACCAGTCGTCGCCGGTACGCATCTGGGCGGGCACCAGGTCTACATACTGGTCTAGGCTTGCGTTCAGGTTCCAGGCGGCGGAAATGTGCTTGTTTAGGGAATCGCTCTTGAACTGGGTCAGCACCTTGATCTTGAAGATGCCGGAATTGATGAAATTGTTCAGCACGAAGTCAATGATGCGGTAGGTTCCCCCGAAGTGGACTGCCGGCTTGGCGCGGTCCCGGGTGAGGGGTTGCAGACGGCTTCCCTGACCGCCAGCCATGATCATACAAAGGATGTTTTTTTGGTGTTCTCTAGAGTAGGACCAGTTCATATATCCTCGAAAAAATGCTTATTTGCTTGTACAGCACTAATTTACCTTATTTTTTGGAAAAAATCACAAAAAAAGGAAAAAAGCACCTTTTTTTAGGAGGTTGGGCCTTTAGCGGGAGCCCGTATTTTTGTAAATTTAACCGCGTTCGAAGTAAATCGAAACTTAACGTTAAACCAAATAGGAGTTCCTATATGAGTCTCACTCTCAACGACATCAAGCACAGCAAGATCAAGGCTTGGGTTGAAGAATGCATCGCAATGTGCGAACCGGACAACGTGGTTGTTGTTGACGGTTCCAAGGAAGAATATGACGCCCTCATGCAGAAGTGTGTCAAGGCTGGCCTTGCCACTCCGCTCAAGAAGAAGGAAAACTGCTTCTTGTTCCGTTCTCTGCCCTCTGACGTGGCCCGTGTTGAATCCCGTACCTTCATCTCTTCCGTGAAGGAAGAAGATGCCGGTCCGACCAACCACTGGATTGACCCCAAGGAACTCAAGGAAACCATGAAGGGCCTCTACAAGGGTTGTATGCACGGCCGTACCATGTACGTGATTCCGTTCTGCATGGGCCCCCTCGGTTCTCCGATCTCCAAGAACGGTATCGAACTGACCGACTCTGAATACGTGGTGCTCAACATGGACATCATGACTCGCGCCGGCAAGAAGGTTCTCGACATTTTCAATGCCGACCAGGCTGCCGAATTCGTGCCCTGCCTCCACTCTGTGGGTAAGCCGCTCAACAACGGCGAAACCGACGGCGGTATCTGGCCCTGCGCTGACGTGGAACACAAGTACATCACTCAGTTCCCCGAAGAACGCCTCATTTGGTCCTACGGTTCGGGCTACGGTGGAAACGCTCTCCTCGGTAAGAAGTGCTTCGCTCTCCGTATCGCTACCGTTCTCGCTCGCGACGAAGGCTGGCTCGCTGAACACATGCTCATCCTCAAGCTCACCAACCCGAAGGGCGAAGTCAAGTATGTTACTGGCGCCTTCCCGTCTGCTTGCGGTAAGACGAACCTCGCCATGCTTATCCCCACAATCCCGGGCTGGAAGGTCGAAACCATCGGTGACGACATTGCATGGATGAAGTTTGGTAAGGATGGCCGTCTCTACGCCATCAACCCGGAAGCCGGTTTCTTCGGCGTTGCTCCGGGCACCTCTGCCGAATCTAACAAGAACGCTCTTATCTCTGCCGAAAAGAACACCATCTACACCAACTGCGCCCTCACTGAAGACGGCGACATCTGGTGGGAAGGCATCGGCTACCCGGCCAAGGGCAAGCTCGTCGACTGGAAGGGCAACACCCGTGACGCTCTCCCGAAGGACAAGGCTCCCAAGGGCGAAGAAATGGCTCACCCCAACGCTCGCTTCACCGCTCCTGCTAACCAGTGCCCCTGCATTGCCAAGGAATGGGAAGATCCTGCCGGCGTGCCTATCTCTGCAATTCTCTTCGGTGGCCGTCGTCCGTCCACCATTCCTCTGGTTCACCAGTCCCTCAGTTGGAACCACGGTGTGTTCCTCGGCTCCATCGTGGGTTCTGAAATCACCGCTGCTTCCACCATCAACGCTGCTGAAGTCGGTAAGATCCGTCGCGACCCGTTCGCCATCCTCCCGTTCTGCGGCTACAACATGGGTGACTACTTCAAGCACTGGATCGAAATCGGCAAGAAGTCCACTGAAGACAAGCTTCCGAAGATCTTCTACGTGAACTGGTTCCGCAAGGATGCCAACAACGAGAAGCTCCCGGGTGGCTTCATGTGGCCGGGTTACGGCGACAACAGCCGCGTGCTCGCTTGGATCTTCGACCGCTGCAACGGTGTCGATAACGCCAAGGAAACTCCGATCGGTTACATGCCGAAGGATGGCGCCATCAATACTGAAGGCCTCGCTGATTACTACAAGGAAACTCTCCCGGAAATCACGAAGGTTGACGTGGAAGGCTGGAAGAAGGAACTCGCCGACGTTAAGGAAAACCACTATCCGAAGTTCGGCGCTCACCTCCCGAAGGAACTCTCCGAAATCATCGACATGATCCAGGATCGTTTGAACAAGGCATAATAAGGTTCAATAAACCTTAGTTAGAATTCCTCCTAACAAAAGTCCCCGTGGCCGTAAGGCCGCGGGGATTTTTATATGAGATAGAATTTATTGATGGGTCGTGTAGGCGTTAGTTAGAGCCGAGCGGTCTTCCGTGAGCCTCAAGCGACTCGTCTTAACGAGTCGTGGAGGCGAGAGCGAGGCTTTGCCGGAGGGACTTGCCTGCTTTTGAGCCGAGCGGTCTTTTACACCTTTGCCAACTTCTTGAGTGTGGCGGCCTTGTCGGTCTTTTCCCAAGTGAAGCGTGCGCCCGTGCGGCCGAAGTGACCGAGAGCGGCGGTAGCCTGGTAACCCGGCTTCTTCAGGTCGAGCATCTTCACGATGCCGGCCGGAGAGAGGTCGAAGGTCTTGGCGACAATGGCTTCGATTTCGCGGTCGCTAATCTTACCCGTGCCGAAGGTGTTCACGAGAACGGACACCGGCTTGGAGTAACCGATAGCGTAGGCGAGCTGGACTTCGCAACGGTAGGCGAGGCCTGCTGCCACAATGTTCTTTGCCACGTAGCGAGCGGCGTAAGCGGCACTGCGGTCGACCTTGGACGGGTCCTTGCCGCTGAATGCGCCACCACCATGACGGCCCATGCCGCCGTAGGTGTCGACGATAATCTTACGACCGGTGAGGCCGCAGTCACCGTGCGGGCCACCGACCACGAACTTGCCGGTGGGGTTCACGAGGTAACGGGTCTTCTTGTCGAGCAACTTGGCCGGAATCACCTTCTTGATGAGCTTTTCGATGATTTCCTTTTCGATGGTGGCGTGCTTGAGTTCCTTGCCGTTCACGAATTCGTCGTGCTGGGTAGAAATCACCACAGTGTCCACGCGGACCGGCTTGTCGTTTTCGTCATATTCAACAGTCACCTGGGACTTGGCGTCCGGGCGGAGCCACTTGATCTTGCCCTTTTCGCGGAGGTTCTGGATTTCTTCCATGAGCTTGTGGGCGAGGCTGATCGGGAGCGGCATCAGTTCCTTGGTTTCATTGACGGCGTAGCCGAACATCATGCCCTGGTCACCGGCACCCTGCTTGTCATCTTCCTTACCGTCGGCGGCCTTGGCGTCCACGCCCTGAGCGATGTCGGGAGACTGCTTGTCCATAGCCACGAGCACGGAGCAGCCCTTGTAGTCGAAGGCGAGTTCCGGATTCACGTAGCCGATACCCTTGATGGTCTTGCGGGCAATCTGCTGGTAGTCAATCACAGCCTTGGTGGTGATTTCGCCGGAAATCACGACGAGGCCCGTGTTCACGAGCGTTTCGCAAGCGACGCGGCTATTCGGGTCTTGCGCAAGGCAAGCGTCGAGGATAGCGTCAGAAATCTGGTCGCAAACTTTGTCCGGGTGTCCCTTGGACACCGATTCAGAAGTAAAGAGATAATGTGCCATTATGGCTCCTTAATGTTTTCAGCACCGAAAAGAATGTCGCATTTTTGACCATTCCCAAGCGTTGAAAAAACGGGTTGAGTTGTTCTATGCATAAATGTACAAAAATGCATAAATAGTGGCAATGGGGGAGGGTAAAATAAATGGGTGCCGTTGCTAGGTTGGGTGCCGTTTTCTAAATTTGGGCACATGACCAAGTTTAGCGAATTCCCGTATGTTGCCGACCGCTTTAACGCCGTCCGCAGGGAAACTGTACAAGTCCGCGTTGGCGAGGCTTTGATAGGGGGGAACGCCCCCATTTTAGTTCAGTCCATGACCACAACAAAGCCCAAGGACGTCGAGAAGACGGTGGCTGAGACATTGGCGCTGGCCAAGGTGGGTTGTGGCCTGGTTCGCATTACCGCCCCCACATTTGCCGATGCCCAGGGCTTGGAAGAAGTCATGAAGCGGGTCCGCGCCGCCGGTTGCACTGTGCCGGTTTCCGCCGACATCCACTTCCAGCCGAAGGCCGCGTTCGAGGCGCTCAAGTGGGTCGAGAAGGTCCGCATCAATCCGGGTAACTTTGTCGACACGGGAATTTTGACGCTTGACCAGCAGACGGACAAGTCGTTCGACGAGGGCAAGGAAAAGGTTGCAGAAGCCTTCACGCCTTTTGTGCAAGAGGCCAAGCGCTTGGGCCGGGCTATCCGCATCGGCGTGAACCACGGTTCCCTCTCCGCCCGCATGATTTACCGCTACGGCGACACGGTGGAAGGCATGGTGGAAAGCGCCATGGAATACCTGGCCGTGTGCGAGGCCGAACATTTTGACCAGGTCGTTCTGAGTCTCAAGAGCAGTAACCCGCGGGTGGCGATTGCCGCCTACCGCATGCTCGCCGCGCGTATCAAGCAGGAAGGCTTCAAGCCGTACCCGTTCCACGTGGGTGTCACGGAAGCGGGCGCTGGTGCCGACGGACGACTCAAGTCGGCCGCGGGCATCGGCGCACTTTTGCTGGATGGCCTTGCAGATACGATTCGCGTTTCCCTGACTGAAGATCCGGTGGCCGAAGTCCCGGTGGCTCAGGAACTCATCAAGGCCTGCGCGTTGCCTACTGCACCGACGGCATTTAACGTGCCCGTATTCGAGAAGGACCCGTACCATTACGAACGCAGGGTGACGAAGCCTGTCGCTATTTCCGGCGTGGAAATTGGCGGTAGCAGCCCAGTGAAAGTGGGCGTGAAGGCCGATGCGATAGCACTTACCGGCGAACGCCGCAACGCAGAATTTGCCTTGCCGAGCCTTTCTGATAAGCCGCTGGTGGAATTCAAGGACGCCATGGACATCGCGGGGTTCGCTGCAAATCCGGCCAGCGTGCCTGCTGGTTCTGTGTTCTGCTATACCGGAGCCGAGATGGTCGCTGGCGTGCGCGCGTTAACTGCAGCATTGGATGCCGCCGGTCGCCAAGACCCGATTCTGCTCTACGCCAAGATTAACGACAACGAACGCGAAACGCTCCGTGTGTCTGCCGACATCGGAAGCCTGGTGACGGATGGTCTTGGCGATGCCGTCGTTATCGACGGCTACAAGGGCGCTAAGGAATGCGTGCTCCTTGCATTTGATATTTTGCAGGCTGCCTACTGCCGCCGCAGCAAGACGAACTTTATCAGCTGCCCGAGCTGCGGCCGCACCCTGTACGACATCCAGCAGGTGATGGGCAAGATCAAGGCCCGCTTTGGCCACCTTTCGGACATTTCCATCGGCATCATGGGCTGCATCGTGAACGGCCCGGGCGAAATGGCAGACGCCGACTTCGGTTACGTGGGCGGTGGCCCCGGCCGCATTACCTTGTTCGAGGGCAAGACGGCGGTCAAGAAGAACATCCCCGAAGAGGACGCCATCGAGGAACTCGTGAACCTCATTAAAGAACGAGGACGCTGGGTTGACCCGTAATTGCAATGCGTCATGGCGGACCTGATCCGCCATCTAGATTCCGGGTCAAGCCCGGGACAAAGTTTAACATCAAAACAAAGGACATAAAAATGGCAACTATTAAGACGATGAACAACATTTCCAAGAAAGGCTTGAGCCTGTTTGGCTCGTTCTACCAGGTTTCCGACTCCGTCGAGAAGCCGGATGCCATCTTGGTGCGTTCCGCCCAGGTTGATACCGACAACTTTGACGGCCTGCTGGCTGTCGCCCGCGCCGGCGCTGGCGTGAACAACATCACCATCGACAAGGCCTCCGCGAAGGGCATCTGCGTGTTCAACACGCCGGGTGCAAACGCCAACGCCGTTGCCGAACTCGTGATGACCGTGCTCGGCATGGCCGTCCGTAACGTGGACAAGGCCGCTGCTTGGGTCAAGAACCTCGACACCACCGACCCGGACCTCGCAAAGACCGTCGAAAGCGGCAAGAAGAAGTTCGCCGGCATGGAACTCGCCGGTAAGACTCTCGGCGTGATTGGCCTCGGCAAGATCGGCGTGCTCGTCGCTAACTATGCCCGTTGGAAGAACATGCGCGTCATCGCTTA
This sequence comes from Fibrobacter succinogenes, assembly GCA_902781185.1. Lineage (GTDB taxonomy): Bacteria > Fibrobacterota > Fibrobacteria > Fibrobacterales > Fibrobacteraceae > Fibrobacter > Fibrobacter succinogenes_G. The sequence goes on along the minus strand of CACZII010000087.1, from coordinate 319 downwards.
CGAACCGTATCCGAACGCCGCCAACATGCACGAACTTTCCAACAAGGTCGAAATTGCCGACCTCGACACCGTGATTGCGAAGTCTGACTTCCTCACCGTGCACGTCCCGTTCATCAAGGGCGTTACCGAGAACCTCCTCAACCGCAAGAACCTCGCCGGCTTCAAGGGCAGCTACATCATGAACTTCGCCCGCGGTGGCATCGTGGAAATGGCTCCGGTGAACGAAATGCTCGCTTCCGGTTCCCTCCAGGGCTACCTCTGCGACTTCCCGGATGCCGACCTCATCAAGAACGACAAGGTGACCTGCTTCCCGCACCTC
>CACZII010000086.1 GCA_902781185.1 Fibrobacter succinogenes | reverse complement strand
GCAAGGGAATTGAACACTGCATGCTTTGCGCCGCTTGTTACCGTAATCTGCTCCGGTTCATAAGAAAGTCCGTTTTCTTTGGACAGCTTCTCGCAGATTCTTTTTCGGAGCTCTAAAATGCCCACAGGGGCGGTGTAGCGAGTCTTTCCGCCGTCTATGGCGTCATGTGCCGCCTTGCAGATGGGCTCCGGAGTCGGAAAATCAGGTTCTCCGGCACCAAGGCTAACCACATCCTTGCCTTCGGAAATCATTTTCTTGGCAAGGCTATCGACGGCAACGGTCAAGGAGGCGGCAATATTCAGAGTTCTATTCGAGAGACTTTTGGGCATTTTCTTTCTTCTGTCTTTGCAATATTCTGTAGTTGTCTAAAGAACCTGCAATTAATGAAAATAAGGCGAATTGGGCAATGGATATGCAAATCAGTCCAATAAATGAAATTTGTCCGATGCTTTTTAGTCCAGGATGTGAAGACATCAACAATCCATAGGTTCCAATCATAGAAGCCATCTGGCTTATAGAAATGGAGAAAGCTTTCCCTTGAAGTAGGGTCAAGGCCGTTCCTTTGCGTTTTTCATAATAGGCGGTCCACAATTGGATAGATCCATCAACGCTTGCGCCAATCAGAATGGGGAAGGCAATGGTGCTATACACAGAGAGCTTGATTCCTAGCACATTAATCAGTGCCAGAAGCCAGCTCATGGCAAAGACGGAGGGGAGTATGGTAAAAATAGCCCTACTGAATCGATTGTAGAAGAACAGCAAGAAGAACCAGACCAATACGGAGCCTAGGAAAATGGTTTTGTCCACATTGGAAAGAACCAAGTCCAAGAATTTTGCTCGAAAGACAGGAACCCCCGTCATCTTATACGAGCTTTCATCGGCAGAGTTTAAAAGGGACAGGTCTCTCGCTAGTCGTCTGCATTCTAGCCCGTTTTCTGGATTGATGTTGGAGAAGATGAAGGCGAAGGCCCCTGCATTTCCGTTAATGTCACTGAACTTTTTGCGGATGTTTTCGGGTTGTTCATCTTCATCGAAATTAAATCTGTACAGAATTTCAGAAATTTTAGACACGTTTAGGCGTTCTGTTGAATCTAGTTGTTGTAGAACGTCATTCGTGAAGAAATCCTGGATTTTTTTTAGCTTTTCTTTTTTGTGAATTTGATTCTTAGGCGAGAATGCGCTTAAGGTATAGAGAGATTCAATGCGTGGTATTTTACCACTGGATTTGAGTTCCTTGAACCTCTTGTACAGTTCGTCACTATTGTCCTTAGACATCATGACAATTACGGGGTCATATTGAGGGAAACCGGTTTGGGCAATCAGCGAATCTGCAATACGCTCTTCACGGGGCAGTTCGGTTTGTCTGAAATCATAAAGGAACTTTAGGTTTACACCGCCGTAAATCAGTGCGCCGAGACTTAAAATGGATAAAATGGTAATGATAATTCCATTGGTCCGGTAAGACAGAAGTGTAATCTTGAAGACCCGCTGAAAACGGAAGCTATTGACGGTAAAGGCCTTCTTGCGCTGGAAAAGCTGTAAAAGAGACGTAGAAATGAGTAGGGTGAAAGACCAGTTTAAAAGGCTTCCGATAGCTCCCAAGACGCCTAGCTCTCGGATACCTGCCACAGGAACGATAATCAGGCAAATAAAGATGGATGCCATAATCCCCGCAGAAACAGCCGTAGAAGGTCCGATGCCCAGAACCGCGCTCTCAATGCAGAGTTTTGGGTTCAAGTTACGGGTCCTTTCAATGAAGTAACGGTTCAGAATATGGGTTATAATCTGGCAGGCTTGGCCAGGCAATACAAGGGCAAGGAGCAGGGTAAAGACATTGATGCGGCCATAAAGCAGCCAAGCCAAGGCTAAGGTATACAGGATGGGGAGCCCCACAGGAATTGCCGAAACCAGAATCAGCTGTGGTTGCTTGTAGAAATGGATAATAAAGAGCAACAGGATAAACAGGGCGGTAATCTTACCTGCAAACTTTGCTTCAGGTAACAGGGTTCTGCCTGTTTGAATCGTGTCGTAGACCTTGCCTGTGTAGTAGACCTTTATAGAGGCGTAATCGGGATTGTCCTTAAAGAAGTTTTTGACCTTGCCATGTAAAATACGATTTGCCCGTAAATCAGAAAGGGAATTCTTGGGATAGATGTCTACTACACGAACTGTTCCGTCACTACTGGCATGAGTTTTAGACAAAATGGTGAAATACTTGTTTTCTAGGTCAGTAAAATCAATGGTCGGCTGGAAGCCCTTATCTTTATTTGATTCAGCGGAGTCAGTAATTTCACCAGATATATCGACGTATAATGGGTTGTGGTCTAGGGTGATCTTTTCCTGCAGTTTTCGAATTCTACTTTCTATCGTATCCAGGTCAGTCTCTTCGATATAAAGCAGGCTGTGTTTCTTATAGAATTCTATGTCCGTTTCAAATTCAACGAAATGAATCGAAGTGTCTTTGGATAGTTTCTGGTAAAGCTTTTGTGCGGCTGAATAATTAAGGGCGCTGTCTGGTGATTGTAAAACAACTGTCAAGCTCCCGAGAGCCCCGAATTTTTCCTCTATTTCGTGATAATAGAGGGGCGAGCTCCCCTTGGAGGTCAGGGCATCCTGCAATTGCAGTTCCCATCGTAAGTTCTCTACGGGATAAATAGAAAGTAACGCTAGAATGAGGGAAAAAACCAATATGGCAATCGGATATTGAGTTGCTCTTTTGATGATTTTTGTGACTAGCGAAAACATCATTTGAAATATAATTATATTGTGTCACAGCATGACATTGTATTCTGGAAACAGGAGTCGTTCCTTGATGAATTGGCATGGGACCACGTGGTCTCTGTTTTTGCTCCTGTTTCTTTTCGTACTGATTATGCCCGTCTGTGCCGAAGAATCGACAACAGACAAAGAATCTACAGAGCAAAAATCGGAAAATTCCAGCATTCTCCTATGGCCATTTAGCCACATTATCCAGCCTGCCTTGAATGTTGCAATTTATCCATTTGCCGCCCCGGTTCGTTACGCCCTCAATAACGGCTTGATGGACAAATCTGTAGATCTAGTTACATTTGGCAAAGATCGTAAAATCATTGTTTATCCCACGATGAACCTAAAGCCTGGATCTCAGACACAGTTGGGCTTTACCTATAGGCATAGGAGCCTTATTTTTGACCGGGATTATTTTGTCCATCAAATGAGCCTATACGCCAATGGCGATCTCTACCTTTCTTCAAGGTATTCTAAACAACAGCTTTTGGGTTTCCCGCTAGTTGGCTCGTTCCGTTACAAGTTGTATATGGACAGTGACGACAACTTTATAATTCCCGGAACTAAAGAAGAATTTATTCAGCCTGATTCGTCTCTCCACCTGGAATGGCGGCTGGGCATGCCCCTTACAGAATCTCACAAGTTAAATTTGGAATTCAATATTGGACAAAAATTTATTGATGCTAGCCCTCCAACGAGTAAAAAAGATAGCATCCTAATTGATGACAAGTACGACATAGCCGACAGGGGCCTTTACCAGAGTAACACCCAGTTCCCCTTTGGAATGTCCATTGTTTATGACGATCTAGACTATGCATATGCACCTTCAAGGGGCTCCCGTTTTATCTTGTCTGGTAATTATGTCCATGTACACAAATATGGTGGACTAGACTATAGTTCTATATACTCTGATATTCCTGGAGAAATTGAAAAAAGCCATAAGAACCATGATTTTATTAGCAATGCTATTGTTTTTCAGCACTATTTTTATTTTGGAAGCGCCAAGGAATATATTTTGTCAGCTACAGAGACGAGGCAAAGCAGAAAGTTCTATACAGATTTTTCGTTGGAAAATGCTTTGCGAGTATGGCATCCGGAAAATTTGATGGAAACACTTCTAGAAAGAAGAGTCCTTGCTGTACAGTTCCGTATGGATAATATTTGGGAAATGGAAAAGGGGGGTGCCCCCTATAATGCTTTCCCGAGAATGAACGCCCGCTACCCGTTGCGTGGTTACGGCGATGCCTGGGCAGCTTATCATTTGATGGGTCTAAGCATGGAATATCGCTGGCCTGTGGACCGCTATGTTGATGGCGTTATCTTTGACGAATACGGTTTACATGCGCCAGAAATCAACGAGTGGTCTTTTGAACGCTATTACAATTCCTGGGGATTCGGTATACGTGTTCGGATGCCCAATTTGTACCTTTTCCGTGTACAAGTTGGTTTTCACGGCCTTCACGGAATCAATTTTATTATGACCATTGCGCCGGAGTTTAAATAAAATCCCGGTAATCTACTTTTTCACCGTTTAGGATAGCTTCTACGAGAGTGCTACCCCGGTAGGTCAATTTTAGTGAAAAGAATGGAACTTCTCGGTCTAATAGAGAAAGGAAAATCATATCACCGTCCCAATGGGGGAGTTTGATAACCTCTTCTTTCGGCACCCATTCCAAGATGCCTTCATCGCACTCCTTCAGGCTTCCAGAGAATTCTTTTGCCGTAAAAAGATGCATGAATTCAGTCTCGTTCATGCCATCGGAAATAAAGGTTACTATTCCACGATATTTGGGAACGATAGTTAATCCCGTTTCTTCACGGGCTTCCCGTATAATGCAGTCTTCGGGAGATTCGTTTTCTTCGAACTTGCCACCAATGCCAATCCACTTGTCCTTGTTAATGTCATTCTTTTTCTTGACACGATGGAGCAGCAGGTATTTTCCATCCTGCTCAATATAACAAAGGGAAGTGTTAATCACTTGGAAGCCTTCCAGATAGAAATTAGGCTCTTGTTCTTGCGAGTAGCAAGCCAGAGGGTAGGCCATATCAAGATGAGGTCACGGATAAGACTAGTCCATGTTTCAGCCTTGTCAGCGGCCCCCTCTATTTCGAAGCATCCGCAGGTAATACCCAAGTCATGGTAGAGTGCCCAGCTAAGGGCGATAATAAAGCTTACGAACATCCCGAAAATGGCAAGTGCTGATTCACGCACAAATGGCGAGACAATCATGGCAAGGCCAAACCATAGTTCAAACTGCGGGTATACCAGGGCAAAGAAGTTGTTTAGAAATTCCAGGTGAAGAGCCGGGAAAAACTGATATTGGGCCACAAGAACCGCAAATTCATGAGGGTTCTGGATTTTGAAAATGGAGGCAAAAATGAACATGCCGCCAATGCCAATACGGCAAAGGGTCTCTAAGGCTCGGATAGAGAAATCCTTCTGGAGCTTATATGCCGGCAGAATAAACGCGCAACCGATAATCAAGGCCACAAGACCAACGTGGATATTGTAGCGGTAAGCCTTGGGCCAGATATCCAGAACCCATTCCTGGTCAGTAAAGGTCAGGAAGGTTTCGGGAAAACTAATTTCGGCAACACAAACGGCAACAAAGAATGTGGCGATAAGCAGGAGTATGCCGGAAATAATTGAACGAGTACGGTTCTGAGGCTGAAAACAATCGATCATTTTTGCCCCTTTCTAAAGGATATCCGCCGGTTTTTCCAGGACATCCTGGGAACCAATCCAGTTCACAGACTTAGCGTCATCTACGCGGATATTGTTGACTATGGCGAGCGCTATACTGAAAACAGCGATGCCCAGCAGGATAATCCAATTCAGGGATTTAAGGTAATTCTTGCAAAAGAGGAATATCTTATTTTCTTTTATGCTCATAGGAAGTAATATACAAAAAAAGCCTTCGAAACATAATTCGAAGGCTCTTTCATGAATAATTTTTCGTTCTGTATTTCCTGTGAGCCGTAGGCGACTCGTATTAACGAGTCGTCGAGGGCGAGAGCGAGTGCTTGCCGGAGAAGCAGCACCCGACTTTAGCACGAACGGTCTTTAATGTACTCCGTTGCCGTCGGCCACGTCGCAGGTCACCGGCTTGCCGTTCACTTCGAGCGCGAGGGCATCGCAGAATACAGCGCCACCCTTTACAGAAAGCGCAATCTTCTCGAAGTCCTTCACCTTGAGTTCGCGGGGTTCGCTGGGAGCCACACCCTTGAAGAGGGCGCGATCACCGGGCTTCGCGTCTTCAGGCACAGAGACGAGGCGGCAGGTATGTGCTTCGTTGTCCAGGTCGCCTGCAAAGAGCATACCCTGGCTCATGATGCCGCGCAGTGCGCTGGGCTTCAGGTTTGCGAACAGGAGAATCTTGCGGTCCTGGAGTTCTTCTGCCTTGTAGCTGTTCTTAAGGCCGCTGCAGATGGTGCGGAGTTCGCCTTCGCCGGCGTCCACCTTGAGCACGTAGAGGCTCGTGGCGTCCGGATGGTCGGCCACTTCCTTGATTTGGGCCACACGCATGTCCATGGCGGCGGGCACGTCGGCAGCCATCAGCGGCTTGTTCTGCTTGGGCTTCGGCTGCGGTTCTTGCTTCTTGACTTCTTCTTCGATACGCGGGAAAAGCGGCTTGCCTTCGCCGAACGCTTCACCCCCCTTGAGGATGCCCCAGGCGAGGTCATCGGCGCTCTGGAACTTGCAGCCGATCATGGCGAGGCCTTCTTCTGCCTTGGCGGGGATTACCGGCCACAATAGGGATAGCGAGAGACGCACAGCTTCGGCAGATACGTAAAGCACGGTAGCGAGTTCGTCCTTCTTGGTTTCGTCCTTGGCGAGCTTCCACGGGGCCTTGACTTCGAGGTAGCGGTTGATGCTACGCACCAGCTGCATGATGGTCTCGATAGACTGGGAGAGGCGAGCCTGCGGCAGGCCTTCCTTAATTTCGGCAATCACCTTGTTTGCAAGTTCGATGACTTCCTTTTCGGCATCGCCGATGGAGGTTGCTGCGGGGAGTTTGCCTTCAAAGTTGTTCAGGACTAGGCGGTGTACGCGGTTCAGTACGTTGCCCAGGTCGTGCCTTCAAAGTTGTTCAGGACTAGGCGGTGTACGCGGTTCAGTACGTTGCCCAGGTCGTTGGCGAGGTCGCTGTTGATGCGGCGCACGAAGGCGTCGTGGGTGAAGTTGGCGTCTTGACCGACGACCATTTCGCGGGCGAGGAAGTAGCGGAATGCGTCGATGCCGTATTTTTCCATGTAGTCCATGGGGTTCACCACGTTGCCTGCGGACTTGCTCATCTTCTCGCCGCCGTTCACGAGCCACCAGCCGTGGGCCAAAATGTGCTGCGGAAGCGGAATGTCGAGGGCCATGAGCATGGTCGGCCAGTACACGCTGTGAGTCGTAAGGATGTCCTTACCGATGAGGTGATAGGTGGCGGGCCAAATCGGCGTGCCGTCGGCATAAGTCTTGTGAAAGGCGGTGGAGGCGCTCACGTAGTTGAGCAAGGCGTCGAACCACACGTAGGTCACGTAGTCGGTGTCGAACGGCAGCGGAATACCCCAGCTAAGGCGAGCCTTCGGGCGGCTGATGCAGAGGTCGCCGAGTTTTTCGCTGCGGAGGAAGCCAAGCGTCTCCTGACGGCGATGTTCGGGCATGATGAAGCCCGGATGCTGTTCGATGTAGTCGATGAGCCAGTCTTGATACTGACCCATTTTGAAGAAGTAGCTCTTCTCTTCCAACTGTTCAACGGGGCGGTGGCAATCCGGGCAGCAGCCGTCCACGAGATCCTTTTCCGTGAAATAGCGTTCATCGGGAACGCAATACCAACCTTTGTAGGTGGAGGAGTAAATCAAATCGCGGTCGTAGAAATCCTGCAAGATCTTCTGGACGATGGTCTTGTGGCGATCCTGCGTCGTGCGGATGAAATCATCGTTCGTGATGCCGAGGCGTTTCCAAAGGTCTTGGAAACGAACGACATACTTGTCACAATGCTCCTGCGGCGTACAGCCTGCCTGCTGTGCGGCGCGCTGGACTTTCTGCCCATGTTCGTCCGTTCCCGTCAGGAAGAACGTCTTCTCGCCGAGCAGACGGTGGTATTGTGCGAGCACATCGGCCAGAATGGTCGTGTAGGCATGGCCGATGT
>CACZII010000085.1 GCA_902781185.1 Fibrobacter succinogenes | reverse complement strand
CATCCGGCACATCCAGGCCTATTCTCAAAAGTCTAAAAAGTTCCTTTTCCATGGGGCAACCCATTTGCAATATAACTTTTTACCGACGGGGCTCAATTCCGTGCCATCACATCCCTGATAGAAATCTTTCGCAGGCGGATGCGGAGAGGAATGGAGGCAACAAACCGTTTCCAGTAGCGGGCCTCGATCCAAAAGACCTCCACCGGGTCAAAAAAGAAGTTCCTCAGCGGGTGTGCCCAGTTGTAAACCCACCAGGCCACGATATTCCGGTTCCGCGCCTTGCCGAACAGTCCAAAATTGCCCCCCGCAAAAGCCTGGGCAACCATCTGGAACCCACGACCCCTGTGGGGCTTGCAAAGCAAGAGCGAGTCTGACAACCCGAGCCCATAATGCAAGATCCACATCAACGCTCCGGCAGTCCTGTTCAAGCCGAAACACCTTAGGCGGGAAGCCAGAAAATCCCGGTCGGCGGCAGAAGAATGCTTCAAGAGCACAAGATAGTCCAGCAACTGCCTGAGGCCGATGCCGCTGGTCAAAAAATGCCTCTGGATGTGGGCCAGCTGCATCGCCAGGGCAAAACGGACAGAGGGCGAACAGAAGCCAGCATCCGTCTGCACAAGGTTTTCCAGCTCCGATTCCAGAAACTTCTGCAAGCGTGCGTTGGAAAATGGGTTCTGGTTCCCGGAAGACGGACGGAAATGGACCTCCACATCTACCCCGCCTACAGGTTCGGGCAAACGGAAATGATGGTAAAATTCAGGCCGGGGCACAGAAGAATCCGGAACATGGAGCATGCCCTTTTTCAAAAGCAGGGACTCGATTTCAAGGCGGCCACCTTCCACCCAGATGTCGATATCGCCGCACTGCCGCATGCCCGGGTCCGGGTAAAGCCTTGCATTGGCCGGGCCCTTCAGAATGGCGGAACGGCGACCCTCGGCGGCAAAAAGTTCAGTCAGGCGGGTGGCCATACCGTTCACCAGGCGGTTATGCCCGCGAATCGTTTCCGCCTCGCTGGCCCACTGGAACGCAAGCTCCATCGGGGGCTGGGCATCTTTCGGCAAACGCTGGATACCCGCATAGGCGACGCCCAGCACGGACTGCCGCACCGCCATATCGTAAAGGGCGGACCATTCTTCGGGAGTCAAAGAAATTCCCGAAGGGGTTTGCCCTTCCATTCCAAGGCCAAGCCGCAACAGAGCGAAAAATTTTTCTTTCAGCCGTTCCAAGATGATATTCTCTCTTACCTATATATAAAAAAATCGGGCCAAAAACGAACCCGATTGTTACAGACGCTCATACCCTCGAGCAACCACTACGGCATAATCATTATTACTTGATTACAACCCTTTTTCCGTTATTGAAGTAGGTTCCCTTTGCAGTTGGCCTTGAATTTAGCCTGCGGCCCTTCAGGTCAAACCAGCGGTCCATACGGACATCACCCGTAACCGTGTTGAGGGTTCCTGTCTGAACGACAACACCTTTTTCGTTTTCGATTTCGATATCGAGTTCGTCCGGAAGCGCAATGCCGCTACCAAAATTACCACGGGCGGACTTCTGCATAGCGGCACTCTTGTGGTAAACCAGGTAGGCACGCATGGGGTTGATGAATGCACCTTCGCCAATCTTCACGAACTCACCCAGCTTGGCACCGTCCTGAGCCTGGTCTGCAAACAGGTAAATAGGATTGTCGCTATCAATAGTGAATTTCTTGTATTGATAGGCTCCAACAAATTCCCAGTTGTTCGCAGCAGTCACCTCGCCCTCCGTTGTCGTGTTAAGAGTAACGGGGGCCGTGATGTCAAAGGTCACCTGGGTTCCCTCGGGGACAATGACGTAAGGCGTGTTGGGCTTGACCGTTTCTGCAGTAGAAACCTTGAACTTCCAGCGGCCATCTTCTTCGTTTTTTACCACCGTCTTGAACTTGTAAACGGCAGCTTTATTGATCTTTGCAACATCAATTTCGAACGGGATGTAAAGCGTTGCTATCTTCCCCGCATTGAACGCGCGATTCAGCGTGATGCTATTGACCACGACATTCTGCTTTATCTCGACCTTATCGGATTCAGAATAAGCCCCATCTATAACGGCGGTCTTGACAGAGCCTTTTCCGCTGACGGTGATAGCGCCATACTTATCTACAGACGTAACGTTATTGCCGCCCGCCCCGATCAACGCATCTGCATTCCCGGCATAAGTCACTGAATTAAGGGTTACATCGCCCGTAACCCTTCCGCATATTCCGCCGACATTGGAATATTCAAGCCATCCCGAATTAGAAATATTAATTGTTCCACCACTTTCGTCAATAACACCGGACTCGGCCGTACCTACAATTCCACCGGCATCTGCCACTCCAAGCAATGACTGAACATTAACACGTCCATCAATGACATGAACATTCGCCACGGAACCGCCTTGCAATTCTCCCACAACAACTGCAATAGATGTCCCGCTTCCAACTATCCAACCAGCAACACTAATACTTGGCTTGGCGAAATTAATGTTCTTTACGACACCATCTTTGCCAAGAATTGCAATAAAAGCGATATTTTGTCTTGGGCTTCCAGAAATTTCAAGGTTTGAAATAGTGTGGTTGCCACCATCAAAAACCCCATAAAAACCATCTTTGCACATAGGCGTGAAGTCTTGCGTCATGGTAATATCATGCGTAAGAACCACTGTATCTGTACTGGCGCATGCAGAAAGATTTCTGAGGGCTCTCTCCGAGCTAACACTATGCACAGTAGCAAAGGCCGAGACCGATGCCAGCAAAAGCATAACGAATGTCCGAATCGCTCTATTCATTCTACTTTGTTACCTTGTCATAATCCAATTTAGTTTATTACAAAGTGGAAGTCAATACTTTTTACAAAAATCTTATAAAAATGTTACAGCACAGGATTTTTGTGACAAACGTCACTTTCTCGGCAAACAAAAAAAAGGGACCGAAAACGATCCCAATAAAAACAACCCAAGATACATCACGCAATCAAGCGTAATGGTCTTTTTCGGTAATATCCCTGAAGGCGCCACCACCCGTATAGCCGCTGGACGCCATCAAGCGCGATTGAGCCTTGACGGCGACCACAGTCATCTTGGGCGCGCTATATTGTTTTTTCTGGTCCATAAAGAAATTCTTCTAGAAGGAATGATCAATCATTATCAAGTATGACATCGACACTAGGATCAGGGTCCGGGCTTCCATTAAGCAACGTCTCCCGAACATCGCAAGAAACGACTTCCATCTGCGGGGCGGTGTATTCCTTCTTGGTATTCAACTTTTCAATGTATTCCATCATTTTTTCCTTCTTTTACTTAATTATAACTCTTTTGCCGTTCTTGTAGTAGGTTCCCTTTGCGGTGGGCTTGGCGTTCAACTTGCGGCCCTTCAGATCGAACCAGCGGTCCATACGGACTTCGCCCGTAACCGTGTTGAGGGTTCCTGTCTGAACAACGATTCCGTTTTCATTTTCGATTTCGATATCCAGCTCATCCGGGAGTGCAATGCCGCTGCCAAAGTTGCCACGGGCGGACTTCTGCATAGCTTCACTCTTGTGGTAAACCAGATAGGCGCGCATGGGGTTGATGTGGGCGCCGTCGGCAATTTTCACAAATTCGCCAAGCTTTGCACCATCGCGGGCCTGATCTGCAAACAGGTAGATGGGATTGTTATTGTCCAAAATGAACTTCTCGTATTGATAAGCTCCGACGAATTCCCAGTTGTTCGCAGCAGTCGCCTCGCCACCCGTTGTGGTATTGAGGGTTACAGGGTCCGTAATATCGAAGGTCACCTGGGTTCCCTCAGGAATAATGACATAGGGCGTATTCGGCATAACCTTGGTCGCAGTAGATACCTTGAACTTCCAGCGGTTATCCACATCGCTCTTTACCACCGTCTTGAACTTGTAAACCTCGGTACCTTCGACATTTTCGGCATCGATTTCAAACGGGACATAGAGTGTTGCAATCTTCCCCGCATTGAACGTGCGGTTCAGAGTCACGCTATTGACGGTAATGTCAGAAGTGATTTCGACAGCATCAGTCTCATCAGAATTAGGTTCATCGCCACCACCGTAGTTACCGTTGATGACTGCTGCACGAGTCGTCACGATTTCGCCATCCACCTTGGAGTTAGTTTCCGTGACGGTAATTGCGCCATACTTCGTTTCAACAGATTCCGGAATCCACTTGGCGTAGAAGGTCGTATCGCCCGTAGAGCCCTTGGCAATTCCTGTCACGGCATCGCCTTCGAAGTTGGCGTTGTCGTACCAGCCGCCGAAGGTGTAGCCAGCACTGTCTGCGGGATTCCTAAATGAAATACTATCATCAACTGTATACACAGAATCACAATAGGGTTTATCCGTTCCAACATAGGTAATCTTGTATATCTTATTCCACTTGCCATACAAGGTTGTGTCACCAACAGAGCCCTTCTTGATTTGCTGAACGACGGTTGCATAATTACTTTCAGCATACCATCCTCCAAACCTATAGCCTTCGCGTGACTGCGGGAACTTTATGTTCTTCTGGTCGTTGACCGTATAAGTCTTTGGATTCTGAGAGTTATTTATACAGCCATCACATTCATAGTTAATCGTGTAAGTCACCACAGCCCATGTCGGATACAGCGTGACTGGCGCAATAACCGTAATTTCCTCACCAAATTCGTGATCCTTCGTGCCTGCCATGGTCGTGGACCAACCATTCTGTTCGTAGCCAGCACGGCGGAAGATGCCTGCAGATGCAAGAGTATAGGACGAGCCATATTCAACAAACTGGTCCGAAATGGAACCATAGGAATTGTTATCGGCCAAATACATGACCCTGTATTTCTTCTTGGTCCACTTGGCATAGAAAGTCTTGTCGCCAGTCGTTCCCTGAATCAACTGGGAAGCCGGGTTGGTGAAATTGGCATCGTAGAACCAGCCCTCAAACACATAGCCTTCAGAATCGGCCGGAGCAGCCAAGGCAAATGTCGGCGTTTCAATGGTATAGAAAACAGGATTTTCGCCCGCATTCGACACACCATTCATTTCGTAAGCAACCGTGAACGTATCGAGCACCCATTTTGCATACAGGATAATGCTCTCGTGAATTTGCGCAGCAAACTGATACTGATTCACACCTTCTGCGTCCGTAAACCATCCATCAAATACATAACCAGTATCTGCAATCGGATCAGTCGGAGCTGCAACTGTATCGCCGGCACCCACGCGAACATAATCCACAGTTGTCATACCATGTAGATTGGCGTTATAGGTCACAGTGTATGTTTCGACGGTGTCCCAAACGGCATACAAAGTCAAACCGTCTGAAGCCGTAACTGTATCTAAGGAAAGTGTATCTGCCACAGCAGCAGCAGAGTCCAAAGCCCAACCAGTAAAATAACTGGTAGTCGCACATTCGTCAACATGAACAGTGTCGTATTTACTGCAATAAGATTCCGGCAATGCTCCTAGACCTTCCACTGTGATAACTTCGCCATTAGCCACTTGCTTGGTTTTGGACTGTTCTCCCAACGAGAAAGATCCCGGAGCAACATTAAAAATGATTGTATTGAGAGGCGCCCAAACAGCATAGAACTTTGTTGATTTGGAAACAGTCCCCAAATTTTCGAGTGGCTCTGTAGCATTAGCAGTCAATGCCCACCCTTCAAAAGAGAATCCATCTCGTGACGGCTTGCCGACTTCGTTATCGGTGATTGTCATTCCGCTTGCTAGATAAATATTCTTGGTAACATCATTGCCAGCGAAAGCGCCTTCATTTGCGTTAAAGATGATTTTGTAGCCATCTGCACCATAGCCATTCAAAGAAAGTCCAGTTAAACCCACGGACCAAGGCTCTTCTTTACAGGTGCCATCTGCATTCTTGCCATTTAACGCACATGCAACGCTATCGGCATTGGTTGCATCAACCTTTTGAGTCGTATCTTTTACTGTACAACCAGAACATTTTTCTCCAACACCTTCAACAGATTTTCCGTTGTAGGTAAGGTCGCCTTCAAAATAACTACCCGTAGCAGTCGCTTTTCCCGAGAAAACATTACCAACGACACCACCGACAGAACCGTTCGCTCCCGTGTTTACAAGACCAGGCCCCGCATACACACAAGAAGACACGGTAACATTCGTCTTTGTAATGCCAATAATACCACCAATATATGCCTTAGCCCCACTTGTCTGAATTTCAACAAGGCTCAGGCAATTGGAAATGGAGCCAATTTTTGCATTACCGACAATGCCACCCACACCCTGACCACTACCGGTTGTCTTGATGGTTCCCGAAGCCATACAATTGTCAACAACATTTGTTGTTGCTTTATCAGACATCCACCCAACAACGGCACCAACAGAAATCTGGCTGTCCTTGCTTGATACAATATCACCGGCTTTTGTCGTCGCATGGATATCCACATTCTCAAGAATCAAGTTCCTAACCGTTCCATTACCCAAGACGCCAACAAAACCGAGATTTTGGGGATATTCATTGTTAATGGCAGAAAGTTCATCTCCGTTTATGTAAAGATTCCTAATAATATGGTACTGTCCATCAAAAACCTTCTCGTATTTTCTATCGCCCTTTCCTGCAGCAATCGGAATCCAGAGCTTGCCACCCATATCCAAATCTTTCAACAAAATGGCATTATTGTTAATATTGTTCGACAACCACGCCAATTCTTTCTCGGTCGTGATTTTCTTGTATACCGTGTCATTAATCGTCGTATCACCAGGCGCGGATACACAATCTCTCCAAATCTTTGCCGTCTCAAGGCAATCTGCAGCCGCAAACCCCTGGCTTGCCAAAAGCACAAATTTGTTCATAAAAGACCGTATTTTCATAAAAAATGCCCCTTTTACGTTGTTTTCCATATTCCAATTTAGAATATTCACCGTCATTACGCAAGTATTTGTAACAAGATTGTAAGTTTTTCGCAACTTTTTGGCAGATGGTGTGACGGGGGTCACGTTTTAGATCGGAAAAAGAGGGGTTTTAGGGGGCGGGAGCCCCCTAGGAGAGGGGGTAGAGGAAGCCGTGCCCTGTCTCGCAAAGGCATAAAACACATGGATCCCGTCGCTACGCTCCAGGATGACGTAAGAGGGTGGCTCCAGGATGACGTAAGAGGGTGGCTCCAGGATGACGTAAGAGGAGGGCCAGGATGGCAGAGGGCAAGGCTGGAGCGAGGGGGAGACCTCCCCCTACAGTAACCCCCTAGATTCTTTGATTCCGCCTAACGGCTTCACTCAGAATGACACTTCTAGGTTCTGAATTCTGTCATTTTTCATGTCTACTTCCTACTTCCTACGAGCTACTTTCCTATATTTTGCGCCGAAAAATTATCTTCAAGGATACTAACATGAAACGTACTCATAACTGCGGCCAGCTGCGCAAGGCAGATGTTGGCCAGACCGTAACACTCGCCGGTTGGGTGGACCGCCGCCGCGACCATGGTGGTGTGATTTTTGTGGACCTCCGCGACAAGTATGGCAAGACCCAGATTGTCTTCAACCCGGACTACAACGCCGACGTGATGAAGACCGCCGAACAGCTCCGCAACGAATACGTGATTACGGTGACCGGCAAGGTTTACGCCCGCGAAGAGGGCAACGCCAATGAAAAGCTCGCCACCGGCGAAATCGAAGTCAAGATTGACCAGATCGAGATCCTGAACGCGGCCCTCACTTCCCCGCTCGCCATCAACGATCCAAACGAAGAATGCAAGGAAAACGACGACCTGCGCCTGCAGTACCGTTACCTGGACCTGCGCCGTCCGTGGATCCAGAAGAAGCTGTTGCTCAAGAGCCGCTTCCTCAAGGCCGTGTACGACTTTTTCTACGCCAACGGTTTCGAGAACATCGAGACTCCGGTGCTCTGCAAGTCCACTCCGGAAGGCGCACGTGACTACCTGGTGCCCAGCCGCGTGAATCCGGGCAAGTTCTACGCCCTCCCGCAGTCCCCGCAGCAGTACAAGCAGCTCTTGATGATTGCCGGCATGGACCGCTACTTCCAGATTGCCAAGTGCTTCCGCGACGAAGACCTCCGCGCCGACCGTCAGCCTGAATTTACGCAGATCGACGTGGAAATGTCCTTCGTGGACCAGGACGACGTGATGGCGATGTTCGACAAGTTCGTGACCGAAGTTCTCGGCAAGGTCTGGGACTTTGAGCCGCCCAAGAAGATCCGCCGCATGAAGTGGCACGAAGCCATGCTCAAGTACGGTTCCGACAAGCCGGACCTCCGCTTTGACCTCGAAATTCACGATGTGTCCGAAATCGGTGCAAAGTCCAACTTTGGCGTGTTCAAGAACTGCGTTGCCGCCGGTGGCAAGATCCGCGGTATCGCCGCCAAGGGCTGCGTGGACTTCACC
>CACZII010000084.1 GCA_902781185.1 Fibrobacter succinogenes | reverse complement strand
TTCCTGAGTCTCTTCGGCAAGGGAGGCCTTGCGACGGACAGACATGGTGGGCTTCTTTTCCAGGTTCTTGAGTTCCGAAGAAACCTTCTTCTTGTTGGCGCCGTCTTCATGTTCGTCAATCTCATAAAACATGATGGTCTTGGAAAGACGCTTGCCACCTTCCAGGAGCACGGCGTAAGGCAGTTCAATCTTGGGCTTGCCACCCTTACCCTGCTTGCCACCCTTGACTTCGGTAGATTCCGCCGTGGATTCAACTTCTGTTTCTACAGGAGCGGGAGCCTTTGCAGCCTTTTCAGCCTTAGCCTTTGCCGGAGCGACTTTTTCAGCCTTCGCGGGAGCAGTCTTCTTAGCAGGAGCTGCAGCGGCCTTCGCGGGAGCGACCTTCTTGGCAGGGACCTTTGCAGCGGCCTTCGCGGGAGCGACCTTCTTGGCAGGGACCTTTGCAGGGGCCTTGGCAGGAGCGACCTTCTTGGCAGGGGCCTTTGCAGGAGCCTTCGCAGGAGCGGCCTTCTTGGCAGGGGTCTTTGCAGGAGCCACCTTCTTGACAGGAGCCTTCGCAGGAGCAGCCTTCTTGGCGGGAGCCTTTGCAGGGGCCTTCTTGGCAGCGGTAGCGGGAGCCTTCGCAGGAGCGGCCTTCTTGGCAGCGGTAGCGGGAGCCTTTGCAGGAGCGGCCTTCTTGGCAGCGGCAGCGGGAGCCTTCGCAGGAGCGGCCTTCTTAGCAGGAGCCTTCGCAGGAGCGGCCTTCTTGGCCTTCGCAGGGGCCTTCTTGGCAGGGGCTTTCTTCACAGGTGCAGCTTTTTTCTTTGTAGCCATAGATTACTTCTTTTCCAGAATTTTAATGTTTATAATGGGGTCGCCCTGTTCAATGCGGCAAACGACATCTTGCCCGGACAAAACTTTACCAAAGACCGTATGCTTGCCATCTAAATGAGGCTGCGGCAGCTGGGTGATAAAGAACTGGGAACCGTTGGTATTGGGGCCACGATTGGCCATAGAAATGACACCGGTCTCGTGCTTAAGGTCATTGGCTTCATTATCGATGGTATAACCGGGACCGCCCTTGCCGTTGCCTTCGGGGTCACCACCCTGGATCATGAATCCGGGAATCACCCGATGGAACGTGAGCCCGTTGTAAAATCCCTTGTTGGCCAGTTCCACAAAATTCGCCACCGTATTGGGCGCAGCCTTAAAATCAAGAGAGAGCACAATCTCACCCTCGTGGGTGGTGATAATTGCCTGAATCTCCTTAATCTGGGAATAATCCTTGTTGAAAACCTTGCCCTCGGCAAAGGAGAGGCCTACGGCCACCATGGAAATAAGGAAAATACGGGAAAACAGATTCATATATGCGCAAGCACCTCGTTTTATATATCGACCGAAATATAGAAAAACCAAAGGGACCGGGCACGCAAAAAGTCAAAAACTACGGGCAGATTTCTATATTTGTGCAGACTTTACGAAATACTCCCCTATGCCGCAAAACAACAACATTCGAAACTTCAGCATTATCGCCCATATCGACCACGGTAAATCTACCCTGGCCGACCGCCTTATCGAACTGACCAAGACCGTCTCCAAGAACGAGATGACGAACCAGCTGCTGGACGACATGGATCTGGAGAGGGAGCGTGGCATCACCATCAAGGCACATGCCATCCGCATGGTCTACGAACGGGACGGACAGGAATACATCCTGAACATGATCGATACCCCGGGGCATGTAGACTTTACCTACGAGGTGAGCCGTTCCCTGGCCGCCTGCGAGGGCGCAATACTCGTGGTGGACGCAAGCCAGGGCATCGAGGCGCAGACCCTCAGTAACCTGTACCTGGCCATCGAAAACGACCTGACCGTAATCCCCGTGTTGAACAAGGTAGACCTGCCGGGTGCACAGCCCGACCATATCGCCCAACTGGTAGGAGACCTTTTGGGCTACGACCCCGACAAGATTCCCCGGATTTCGGCAAAGACAGGCCTGAATGTAGGCGAAGTGCTGGACAAGATCGTTGACGAGATTCCCGCACCCAAGGGAGACAGCGGCAAGCCCCTGAAGGCCCTGATTTTCGACTCCGTGTACGACAGCTACCGCGGGGTTATCAACTACATCCGCATTGTAGAAGGCTCCCTCAAGGCGGGCATGAAAATCCGCATGATGAAAACCGGTGGCGAATACATGGTGACCGAAGTGGGAACCTTCAGCATGCACCGAGACCCTCGGCCAGAACTGACAGAGGGCATGGTGGGTTACGTGCTGGCCAACGTAAAGACCATCAGCGACGTGAAAATCGGTGACACGCTCACCGACACCGCCAACCCTGCCGCAGAACCGCTCCCGGGCTACAAGGATATATTGCCCATGATCTATTCGGGTATCTACCCCATTGACCCGGAAGACTACAAGGACCTGCGCGAAGCCCTGGAAAAGCTTCGGCTCAACGATTCCGCCCTGAGCTGGGAACCGGAAACCTCCGACGCCCTGGGCTTTGGATTCCGCACCGGATTCCTGGGGCTGTTGCACATGGAAATCGTGCAGGAACGCCTGGACCGCGAATTTGGCGTGGACATTATCACCACCGTGCCCAACGTGGAATACCACGTGTACATGAGCGACGGCACCATGGTAAAAATCGAGAGCCCCTCCAAGCTCCCCGACGCCAGCCGCTACGACCACATCGAGGAACCCTACGTAAAGGCACAGATCTTTACGCCCAAGGATTACGTGGGCGCTCTCATGACGCTATGCGAAGAAAAGCGTGGCGAATTCGAGACCATGGAATACATCGACGAGGAGAAGGTTATCCTCAAGTACAACCTGCCCCTGGCCGAAATCATGTTTGACTTCTACGACCGGCTGAAGTCGGTAAGCCGCGGCTACGCGGGCCTGGACTACGCCCCCAGCGAATACAGGCGCAACAACCTGGTAAAGCTGGACATATTGCTGAACGGAGACCCGGTGGACGCCTTCTCGGTGATTATCCACAGGGACAAGGCCAGTACCTACGCCAACGCCATCTGCGTAAAGCTCAAGGACCTTATTCCGCGTCAACAGTTCGATGTGGCTATACAGGGAGCCATCGGCGGAAAGATCATCAGCCGCTCCACCGTGAAGGCGGTACGCAAGGACGTGCTGGCCAAGTGCTACGGTGGCGACATCACCCGTAAACGCAAGCTGCTGGAAAAGCAGAAAGAAGGCAAGAAGCGCATGAAGAGTATCGGTTCTGTAGAAGTTCCGCAAAAGGCGTTTTTGGCCGTGCTTTCCCTTTCGGACAACTCCAACGGAAACGGAGACTAGTTCAGGTAGTCGGCCATGGCATCCCTCAAGCACATCGTCAGGAAAAAACTGCTGCGGAATTCCAAGGCGTTTATCTTCTTCTTGGTGGTGGTGCTGGTGCTATTCTTCGCAGCGGCTCTCGGGCTGCGTTTCTATGCGCTGGAACCCCTAAAGCTGAACGACTCCGCCATGTACCCCAAGTTCAAGGACGACGACGTGGTCTGGGTCTGCAAGCTCCCCCGCTGTCTCGACAACCTGAAGGCCGGCGACATCGTCTGGGCCCGCATGAAAAACAAGGAAACCCTGGTCCGCAAGATTCTGGCAGTGCCTGGAGAAAAGGTCAAGTTCTACAACAACGGAAAACTCAAGTTCAAAGATAAAACGACTTACCTCCGGGACGAAGAAGTGTTTATCGAAACACGGAAAATCCACGTTCCCAAGAAAGGCGACACCCTGTACCTGAGCAAGCTGAAAGACGTGGAGCAGGACTACGCCCTCAATATTCTGCAGGATCAAGAAATCCCCTTCTACGTCAAGACGTCCCTATGGCAAGGGGACAGACAACTGCCCCTAGACATGCTGGGAGCCCTTAAGCTGGGAAACCGCCAGGTCAGCCTGAAAGAAGTGGACCTTCTCCCCTGGCAAGACCGCTACCTGCTGGAACTGCAGGTCTTTCAGCGGGAAATCGGCAATACGCCCATCAAGATCAAGCGCGAATTCTACAACAAGGCAGACTCCAGCCTTATCGAGAAGATTGTCGTGCAAGACGACTACTACTATATCATCAGCGAAAAACTAAAGCACTCCCCAGATTCCAGGGAACTGGGGTACTTTTCAAAGTCGCAGCTTCTGGGCAAATACGTCTATTCACACCGGTATATCCCCAAAACTGCCAGTATATACTTTGGCAAAATTACGGCTTTCCTGAAAGACGTACTGGAACTGAGTTCCGCTAACTAAGGTTATCCTTCACCACCATAATGCCGCTCTGTTCCAACTTAGGATAAGAGCGCATACCCTCGCCGCCCTTGCCCTGATCCAAGACCTGCAGCAGTTCGCCCGTGGCAGAATACAGCAAAAGTTGCCAGGGGCCGTTGGGGGCGTTAAAGTAACCGGAATTCTTTTGAACGTTGCGCTGGAAGGTGCGGTTCAGGCGGTCGGCCACGCTGCGGGCCTGCACCAGCGAGATATCGGCCAGTGACCAGGAAATGGGCGTTCCACCCATGTCGAAAATCAACAGGGCTTCGGCGTCGGAATCCTCTTTCATGGTGAATTTCCAGCTGAAGCTCTGCCAGCTGGTGCTCAAGTCCAGAATTCGGCCGTTGGCGTAGGGCGTGTAGACCTCTGCATCTTTCTTGATGTTCACGTTCAGGGTGCGGGGCTTTTCGGCCTTGGCACGCATGCTGAAAATGTAGGTAACACCGTTTCTAAGGGGCAGATGCTGCTTGAACTGCAGGCCCCAAGTCTCCTTGCTGCCCTTGGTAATATCGAAATGGACCACACCATCGTTAACCTTGACATCGGCCTTACCACCCCAGAAGTCGGTGACCCAGTTTTCCAGCGGGTTTTCGCAAGAAAAGTCCCCGTTCTGGATAAGGTTGGTTCCAGTGCCCTGGAATCCGGTAACGAAATCCTTGTTCTGGATAAAATTCGGGATAACGCTGGTGTTCTGGATGCCAAGAGGGCTATCCACCGCCACCTCTTTACCCCAGCCTACCAGGGTATTGAAAGACCCATGGGCAGTCATGTCCATTTCAGGGCTATCGAAGTTCCCGGGGCCCCAGCTCCAGGCGAGCCAGCCGATATTCAGGCGTTCCGCCTCGGCCATGATATGCTTGTAGGGAATCTCCTTGACACCCCCTGCGGCCACAGGCGCAAACTCACCCACCACAAAGGGCAGCTTCAGCTCCACAGACTTTTCCAGGGTGGCCGTAATGCGTTCCTGGACGGTGGCAAAGCCCGTCACGTTCGGGTCGTGTTTTTCGCTGGGCCACCACATGTGGATAGAGAAAATCAGGTTGTGCTCCGGGTCCGCCTGCAAGAGCTTTGGACCAACAGAGAGGAGCACCTTTTCGTTCTGGCCCCACATGTCGGCATCGATCATGATAGGCACGCGGATTCCGGCGGCACGCATCTTGGTCACGATCATGTGGTATACATCAAAAAACTCGCTTTCGGGAACCTCTCCTGCCCCAGGCTCGTTACCGATATTCAGGATCATGTATTCCTGATGGTTAGAAAGCACCTGCAGGGTCTCGTCCCTAAGCCAATAGTCCAGAGCTTCGGGGAGGCGATCCCAGTTTCCCGTGGTATCGTGGATTTCGGGAATGGGGATCATGCCGTTAGAAATGCAAAGCCCCATGATGTTGTCCAAATCGCTGATACGGCCACGGGTGTTCCAGACGATACGAACGCAGTTGGCACCGGTCTTTGCAATCTCGGGAATGGTCTTGCCTTCCCGGTCGGTCCAGATGAACATGTGGTTCACCCCGCGAAGGATGACCTTCTCGTTGTCCTTACTGTAAAGGTACCTGTCCTGAACAAAAAATCCCGGTTTTGCGGCCGTTTTAACCATTGGAACACTCCAGTCTACTTTTTCAATATAAAATATATAATCTGAAAAAGGAAAAGGAACGGGAATTTCCAGAAGGTTTCGTAAAAAGAAATCAACCTAGGATTGGCATGGGGCAGCGACTGCCGACGTAGCCCTTTCTGGCAGGTGATTCCAGTAACGGACAGGCAGGCAACGCCTCAGAAGCTTCGGATTCTCGCGTTCCTTGATGGCGATAGACTTGTAGAATTCCTGCCAAAGGCCGGTAAAGCTATCCTTCAGGTTCATGGCGCCGGACTTGTAGCCCGGCAAGGTCACCACCTGGCACTGCCCACGGTCGTGAAAAAGGCCATAACCCCGCTTGGAATCGTAAATCAGCCACTTCTCGTTGGCAAAACGCCTGGAAAAATGAGTTTCCATAAGCATCAGCACATCGTACTTGGGTTCTATTTCGGCGCAGAGCATGTTGTCGGGGCCCACGGCAAAGCGCACCAAGCCCAGCATGCCTCCGGCCTCACGGCGCACGGACTGCCCCAGCTTATAAATCGGGAGCATTTCCAGGGAGGCGGGATTTTGGCCGTAATTCGGGTCCACCCCCGAAAAGAGCTTTTTCAGGAAGGCGAAAATCTTCATCTCTACGCCAGCCTCCTCAGACAGGAACGCCGCATGAAGCAGGTTGTACACCTCTTCGCTGGCAAAGTTGACGATGGCACGGTGAATCCGGGCCGCCTGCTCGTCGTTGGTCTCGATACGGAAGGGTTGCAGGAATATGTCCACCGGAGCGCTGGAACGGTCAGGGCGGATCTCGCCCACCTCCAGGTGCTGGCGGTAAATCTCGAAAACGGCGCTGAGAAAGCCTTCGAAAGTAGAATCGTATTGAACAGAAAGAGACATAAACGGTGTGGAATGTGAGGTGTGAAAAGAACGTCATCCTGGAGCCGTAAGGCGACGGGATCCAGGCCGTAAGATGTGGGGTGTGGGGTGTGAAATGTTTCGTGATTGGTGGTTAGGGGAAAGCCTTCCCCTGGTTCGCACTGCGTAGCTCACCACCCCTTCTTGCCGGAATCATGGTCGGGCCTTACGCGGGCAGGGCAAGCGGGGCGTTGGCGAACAGGTCCAGCTGGCCAGACTTGGGGCGGGGCAACAGCAGGGGCCGCACCATCTCGGGGTAGAGCCTCCGGAGGCTTGCGGGAGTGTCCGGGTGGTAGATAAAGTACTTGGCCCGCTTAAGGACCACCCCCATCTTCTTCAGGTGCTCCAGCCTAAGTTTAGTGAAGCGCCGGCCCGAAACAATAAGCTGGGCCGACTTGACGCCGATTCCCGGAATCCGGAGAATCATCTCGTAGTCGGCATGCTGGATATCTACCGGGAACAGCTCCGGATGGCGGAGCGCCCACCCGATTTTCGGAT
This sequence comes from Fibrobacter succinogenes, assembly GCA_902781185.1. Classification (GTDB taxonomy): domain Bacteria; phylum Fibrobacterota; class Fibrobacteria; order Fibrobacterales; family Fibrobacteraceae; genus Fibrobacter; species Fibrobacter succinogenes_G. The sequence goes on along the minus strand of CACZII010000084.1, from coordinate 6,695 downwards.
CCAGTTCCAGGTCCAGGTTCGGGTGGGCCTCGTCCAGAATCTCGTCGTAGCGGAACTTGTAGAACCGCATGAGCCAATCTGCCTGGTAAAGCCGGTGTTCCCGAACCAGAGGAGGCTTGGTAGTGAGCACAGGCAGGCGCTTGTCCGCATTAATGGGAACATATCCCGAGTAATAGACCCGCTTGAGTTTCTGCTTATTGTAAAAGCCCGAGGTCAGGGAAAGAATCTGGTAGTCCGACTCCCCCGACGCCCCCACGATCATCTGGGTGCTCTGACCTGCCGGCAGAAAACTCGGGGTGTAGCGGCTCACGGAAGCCTTGTATTCCAGCTTGCGTTCCGCAAAAAAGTTCATGGGTGCATAGACCGAGGCGAAGTTCTTTTCGGGAGCGAGATACTGCAACGACCTATCGGAAGGAACCTCGATATTCACGCTGCTCCGGTCGGCATAAAGCCCCGCCTCGTATAGAAGGCGGGCGCTGGCCCCAGGAATGGCCTTCAGGTGGACGGCGGTAAAACTCGATGGTCAGCTGGATAAGCTCCTTGGGGGTAAAGGTGGCCCGAGGAACGTCGTTACTCCGGCGGTTCACGCAATAGGCACAGTCGTACTTGCAGGCATTGCTGAGCAGCACCTTCAGCAGGGAAACACACCGCCCGTCGGCGGCCCAGGTGTGGCAAATGCCGGCACTGCAGGCGTCGCCAAGCCCACCGGTAGGCGCACAGCGGCTAGACCCGCTAGACGAACAGGACACGTCGTACTTGGCCGCCGCCGAAAGAATTCTCAACTTTTCCCGGATATCCATGATTGCCTTTTTGTTTAGTTGCTTTTATGAGCACTAATATATATAAAAGTGCACAAAAAGGCAATAGCAGCCAGGAAAAAAGCGCTATTTTTTCACGTCAACACGGATAGTCTTGCCGAGAACACGTACCATGTACACCCCGCGGGCAAATCCGGCCTGCTCGAGGGATGCGGAAATATCCTGTGCGGCAGCCGAGGCACCTAAATCGACATTCCCCAGATACCGGCCTGTCAGGCTGAAAACCTTGCCACTTGCCGCAGCGGGCACCGCAAAGCGCTCGCTACTGGCCAAATCGCGAATCGAGGCCAAGTCCTCGCAGGTCTCCGTTAGGCAGAACTTGACGTAGTCAATGTCCATCCAGTCACCGGTTACGGTAAAGCGGAGTATGTGTTCGCCTTCGGTCAGGTCTACGGATGCCTTTACCTCGTTGTATTCGTCGTAATTGTCTTCGCCGGTGGTTGCCTTTGGCACGGCAATCTCTTCGGTAATGTCGTTACCGTCTATGGAGAACTTGAAACTGGAGGTATTGTTTGCCGAAGCCACGGCGGCATACATAATGTAGGGCCCCGTCTTGGCGACCTTCACGGAGTATTCCAGCCATTCGCCTTCCTGGTTGAAACCGACGATATAGCCGTCGGCCTTCTTGTAGATATCGACGCCCGTGCCTTCGCGGTAGCTCTTGCCGTCATTGCTTTCGGCTCCGTGGTCCTCGGAATCTTTTTCGTTGTAGGTGGTGTTGCCCTGGCCAATGCCGTTGATGTCGAAATCTTCCATCTCGATTTTACCCGGAATGGCGAAAGCGGCACCCTTGTAGGGCTTGCGGGGAACGGGCTTGATAATCAGGCGGAGCAGTGCAGAGCCGTGAGCCGGGAGTTCTATGGAAACCGAGGTGCGCGGGCCCAAATCCTTCTTTTGCCATGCATCGCGGACTTCCACCTCGCCCTCTACGCCAATGTCTGCAAAGTTGCATTCGACGGTCTGGGTGGTAGAATTGTTGTTGAGGAGTGCAACCGCCACATCGCCATTCAGCAAGGGCTTGATCCATACCTGCTTGCCCTTATCGTCAGAGACGCGGTGGCCCTGAACGCCCAAGGAATCCTGGTTGATGGCAATCATGTCCTTGTTCAGGTAGAGTTCCTTGGTCTCGTTGCTCATGTTGCGCACGTCGGAACTGATCATGATGGGGGCAGCCATGATGGACCACATCGTCATCTGGGAGCGCTGTTCTTCGTAAGAGAGGCCCCTGTTGCCCACTTCGAGCATGTCCGGGTCGTTCCAGTGGCCGGGCCCAGCATTCTGCCAATACTTGTTGTTCGCATCAATGATCTCATAGACTCCGCGGTACCACGAATTCGAAATCCATGCAGGGCCAATGTCGAAGGTGGTACGCCACAGGTTGGCGATCTTAGGCATCCAATCCTTGTATTCCCACATGCAAATACTGAACACGATATCACGCCCGGAATTGCGGAGGGCATTGGACATGGCGGTATAATCTTTTTCCTGGGTCGTGGGATCAGAGTCGCAGTTATCGTACTTCCAGTAGTCAACACCCCATTCAGCCAGTTTCTTGGCATCCTGAACTTCGTGGCCATTGGAACCGCTTTCGCTTTGCCAATTGCTGTTGTAATGGTGGCAAGTACGTTTACCGCGGTCACCGTAAAGACCGAACTTCAGCCCCTTCGCGTGCACATAATCGGCCAAGGCCTTCATGCCGCTGGGGAACGTGGTGGGGTTGTTCTGGAGGTTACCTTTGGAATCGCGCTTGGTGTCCATCCAGTTGTCGTCAAGGTTCAGGTAAACGTAGCCCGCATCCTTTAGGCCAGAAGAGACCATGGCGTCGGCGATTTCCTTGATCTGGTTTTCGTTGATGTTCTCGTGGAACACGTTCCAGCTGTTCCACCCCAGCGGGGGTGTAAGCGCCAGGCTATCCGGGTGAGCGAAAGCCACCGAAGACATACCTAAGGAGGCTACGACAAAAAACACATCCAAAAATCCCATTTTCCGGCCAAACATGACATTCTCCATAATAAGGCTATCCAAAAGATACTCTCCCAGATGGCCCCAAAGGCACCCGTCAGCGAAATTGCCGTTGTTAATTTGTCAACGGCAAAAAATCGGTTTTTTCAAAAAAAATGCTTTTTGATGCAAAAAGACTTGACAGAACCACATGTGCAAGTGTATATTTGTGCAGTATGGAAGACAAACGCGTCATTTCTCCCGGGAAAAGCTCCATGGACGAATCCGAAATGGAGCAGAACCTCCGCCCCCTGAGCCTTGACCAGTTCACGGGGCAGGCCTCCATCAAGGAGAGCCTTTCTATCGCCATAGAGGCGGCTAAGCACCGGGGCGATGCGCTGGATCATTGCCTTTTTGCAGGTCCGCCAGGTCTTGGAAAGACGACGCTGGCCGGGATTATCGCCAAGGAGATGGGGGTGAACATCCACATCACCAGCGGCCCCGTACTTGAAAAGGCCAGCGACTTGGCTGGGCTTTTGACAGGGCTTCAAGAGAACGACGTTCTTTTCATCGACGAGATTCACCGGCTGAACCGCACCGTCGAAGAATACCTCTACCCCGCCATGGAAGATTTCCGGCTAGACATCATGCTGGATTCGGGCCCTGCCGCCCGGAGCGTGAACCTACCCCTCAAGCATTTTACCCTGGTAGGTGCCACCACCCGAACCGGGCTCCTGACCGGGCCCTTACGCGACCGTTTCGGCCTGCACTACCGCCTGGAACTATACGACGAAAACGACTTGGTGCAAATTCTGATGCGGAGCGCCAAGATTCTCGGAATAGAGCTGACAGAAGACGCCGCTAAGATTCTCGGCGGTCGTTGCCGCGGCACGCCCCGTATCGCTAACCGCATTCTAAGGCGATGCCGCGACGTAGCCCAGGTCCGAGGCACAGGAATTATCGACCAAGAGGCAGCAGAACGTACCCTGCAGATGTTGGGCATCGATGGCGAGGGCCTGGACCCCATGGACCGCAAGATTCTCTCCATGATGATCGACAAGTTCGACGGTGGACCCGTAGGCCTGAACACCATCGGGGCTGCTCTCGGCGAGGAAAGCGACACCCTAGAAGAAGTGTACGAGCCCTACCTGATACAGAAAGGGCTACTTGGCCGCACCCAACGGGGCCGGGTTGCTACAAGCAACGCCTACAAGCTGCTCCACAAGGAAATTCCAAGCAAGAAAAACTCCGAGCAAATGGAATTGCCGCTGTAATACAAATTCCAGCGTGGCGTTATAATAAAGGCCAAAAACAAAAAGAACTGAACTACGAGAACTTAATCCGCGGGTCTACCAGCGTGTACAGGACATCGCTGAAAAGACGGCCCGCCATGGCCATCAAACTGCTCAGGAATATGATACCCATGACCACGTTGTAGTCGCGGTTCACCATGGAGTTGTAGTAGAGCAGACCCATGCCGTCGATGTCGAAAACTTTCTCGATGAGGAGCGCCCCCGCAAACATCAAGGTGCAGATTTCAGAGAGGCGGGTGGCAATGGGAATCAGGGCGTTGCGAAGTGCATGGCGCACCAGAGCCTGCTTGAAGCTCATGCCCTTTGCCAAAGCCGTACGCATGTAATCCTTGCCCAATTCCTCGAGAGCTGAATTTTTCATGAGGAAAGTAAGGAAAGCAAATTCGCTAATCATGTAGCAGAAGATGGGCAGCACCAGATGGTAGCCCAGGTCCGCCACCTTACCGAAAAAGCTGAAATCCTCGAAGTCGTCGCTGGTAAGGCCCCCCAGCGGGAATATGTCCAGGTAGGAACCACCCGCAAGAAAGATAATCAGAAGAATACCCAAAGCATAACCCGGCATCACGTAGCCCGAAAATATCAGGCCCGAGCTGAGGGAATCCAGCTTGCTACCGTGATGCACCGCCTTCCAGAGGCCGAGAGGGATGCAAATCAGGTAGCTCAAGAAGAACGAGGTTATCCCGAAGAAGAGAGATATGGGGAAACGGCTCACGATGACATCCCATACGGGGAGGCCATAGGTGTAGCTCGAGCCCAAATCCAGATGCAACACGTTCCAGAGCCAGGTCAGATAGCGTTTCCAGGCCGGTTGGTCAAAGCCAAAGTAGGCCTGGATTTGTGCAATCTGGTCCGGCGACAGGGCCTTGGAGGCGTCTACCCCGCCCTTCATGGCGGCGGCCTGCTGAGCCCTAGAAATCATTTCCTCCACGGGGCCGCCTGGCAACAGCTGGATGAGTATAAAGCACACCAGCGAAATCCCGATGAGGGTCGGGATCATGAGCATCAGGCGTCGGAGGATATAGGAGCGCATTGTTTGGCGAAAGCGCCGATCCTAACGCATTTTGCCGGAACGGAGCACGTCCATCATGTTGAAGGGTTTGGCAGTTCCGTTGGCAATGTGGCAAGCGAGGAAGTTCACCGCATCCACGGTACCTTCGGCGTAAATCTTGCGGCCGCAAACGTTGTGCTGGAACTCGAAATGTACGGTACCGTCGGCGCTGTCCAGGCTGTAGGTGTGGAAAGCGTGACCGCCCAGGTATTCCTCGGGCACATGCATACGTTCCATCTGTTCCTTTTCGTTACGGACCTTCTCGATGTCGTCTACAGAGAAGTCAAAGCCCATCTTCTGGAAGTCCCCCACCACGGCTTTCGCAGTACCGCTGGTGTCGGCCTTGGTCTTCTGGTGGCTTTCTACCACGGAGAGTTTGTAGCCGTTGAACGCCGTGGGGAATTCCTTGGCCAAGAACTCGATCATCATCTGGAAAGCCACAATCTGCTTTGCCATATTGGGAGCAATCACGCTGGGGTGGTTCGCGTCGGCAACGAGCTTCGCGAGGGCTTCACGGTCGCCACCAGTGGTACCCATTACAAAAGGAATCTTGTGTTTCACGTAAAAGGCAGCGTTGTCGTTTACCGCCGTGGGGTGGGTATAGTCGATGCAGATCAGGTCGGGGTACTTGGCCAGCACTTCGCCAATGCGTTCTTCACGATTGCTCGGCTTCAAAAGCTGGATGGTCTTCCCGGCCACCTCGGATTCGTTCTCCACGATAATCTCGCCCGTCAAAGAATACGGGACCAGTTCCAAACCACGGGCCACGCAAGTTTCGGCCACAATGCGGCCCATGTTGCCCGGAATTCCATTAACCATCACTTTTACAGACATTGTTTACTCCTATTTTACTTCTAAACTTTTTCAAAGGGGCGCGCGACCCGAGCTCGCACCTACTTCCCGTAGTTTTCCTTCAGTTCCGTGAGGCGTTGCAGGGCCTGCAGGGGGGTCATCTCTTCCGGACGCAAGCGGCTGATTTCTTGCTTCAAAAGCGTAGCCTCGTCGCTGGGGTCGATCTTCTGCTTTTCCAGACGGAGCAGAATCTTTCGGGCACGGCGCACCACACCAGAGGGCAACCCCGCCATTTCGGCCACGTGAATGCCGTAGCTGGAATCGCAAGCCCCGGCAAGAATCTTGTGCAAAAAGATGAGCTTGTCGCCCTTCTCCTGGACCGCCACCTGATAGTTTTCCGCATGTTCCAAGGAATCCACAAGGCCGGTCAGCTCGTGATAGTGGGTGGCGAAAAGGGTCAATGCCATACGAGAGGGCTCACCGTGCAAAGTCTCCACGATGGACCAGGCGATAGAAAGTCCGTCGAAGGTGCTGGTTCCGCGGCCGATTTCGTCCAGCAGCACCAGACTGTGGGGCGTGGCGTTCCGCAGAATGTTCGCCGTCTCGATCATCTCCACCATGAAGGTAGAAAGCCCGCGGCTCAGGCGGTCGCTGGCCCCTACGCGGGTGAAAATCCGGTCCACCACGCCTATGCGGGCCGATTCCGCCGGCACAAAGCAGCCCATCTGGGCCATCAGCACGATCAGTCCCGTCTGCCGCAGGTAGGTAGATTTACCCGCCATG
>CACZII010000083.1 GCA_902781185.1 Fibrobacter succinogenes | reverse complement strand
AGGTCCTTTTCCTCTAGCATCTCGGAAGATTCCGCCTGCACGCCGCCACGCCTATTCCAGTTGGGCATGACGATAATGGCGTTGGTGCCCATGCTGGTCATCTGTTCCTTGATGGACTGCCTGGAACCTTCGCCCATGGCCACCATGGTAATCACCGCCGCCACGCCAATGACGATACCCAGCACCGAAAGGAAGGTGCGCATGCGGTTCCGCAGTAGGGCCCGGAGAGCGATTTTTGCAAGAGTCAAAGGATTCATAAACTACACACTACACATTTCACATTACACACTAGTCATACGTTTCCGGCGGTGGCAAGGCATCAAAAGCGGCCTTTGCATCTTGCATCTCGTGGGTCTCGTCCTTTTTCAGCAGGCCGTCCCGCAGGGTGATGGTCCGCTCGCTGAAGGTGGCAATGTCGGGTTCGTGGGTCACGAAGGCTATGGTTTTTCCTTGCCTGTGGAGCTCCTGGAAAATCATCATGATTTCGTAGCTGGTCCGGGTGTCCAGATTTCCCGTGGCCTCGTCGGCCAGGATAATCACCGGGTCGTTCACCAGGGCTCGGGCGATAGCCACACGTTGCTGCTGTCCGCCAGAAAGTTGGCTTGGCAGGTGGTTCATGCGGTCGGCAAGGCCTACCATTTCCAGGGCCGTAAGCGCCCGGCGGCGGCGCTCACAAAACCGATTTTTTGGCCCCGAATGCGAGCCAGGGCGTCTCGGGAGAGCTTTTCGGTGTGCTCCCCGTCTAGAATGTAATGGCCTGCGGTAGGCTTGTCCATGCAGCCCAATATGTTCAGCATGGTAGACTTGCCCGACCCGCTTGTACCCATGATGGTCACAAATTCGCCTGGATAGATATCAAAAGACACACCCCGCAGGGCATGGACCACCTGGTCGCCCATCTTGAAGTCCCTACGCAGGTTTTCTATGGAAAGAATCGGTAATTCGTCCATCATGGCCTTGTTTTGATTCCTACAAGCCCCTTTTAGTTGCTATAATTCTAACAAAGTTATAATCCTAGGGGAAAATTCATGAAAAAGATAATAACTCTGTCACTCCTGGCCTGTGGCCTCGCATTTGCGCAGGCGGGTATCCAGGGTGGCTCCGATGGTATCCATCAGTACAACACCAGAACTCACGGCCAGCTCGGTTTCTCCATCGGTACCGGTGGCAACATCGCTCTTGATGCCTGGTCCCTGAGCCGTGGCGGTAACTATACTGCAGACGGCAAGACCTACGCCTTCAACGACATGGCTCCCTCCCTTTCCGGAAACTTCAACGCCATTGTCGGTATGTATGACTTCGTGGACTTGGGTATGAATCTGCCCCTCTACTACGAACACGCCGAATCCGACGGTCCTTCTGGCTCCAACAACATGTGGACTACCAGCCGTGGTGACCTGAACGTGTGGTTCAAGGTTCGCATTCCCTTCGACAACGAACAGAGGGTGTTCTCTGCTGCCGTGCAGGTCGACGCCTACGTACCTTCCGGCGAAGAGTCTGCCGGTGTGCGCCCCCGTCATGCCTGGTACCTGAACAGCGAAGGCGAAACCCACCCCTTCACCTCTAACGCTTTCGGTATCGGCGGTAACTTGATTCTTACCTTAGATCTCGTGAACATAGGTATCCCCGTCCGTTGGAACGGTAACGGCGGGGTAGTCTACACCGTTGACCACGACCTGCCTGTAACCTTCGTCTATGCCACGGGTATCAACATAATGCCTCTGGATTTCATGGACTTCTTCGTGGAATTCTCCGGCGAAATGCGTATCGAAGAAACGGGCTACCCCCGCAGCCCCCTGGTTGACCCCATGCTCTTGACCCCCGGTTTCCGCTTCCACCTGCCGTGGAATGTTGACTTTGCCATGGGTCTTGACGTTGCCGTGCGCGCCCTCAGGAACTTCACCTTCGATGGTGACAAAGAAATGGCCCACAGCAAGGATTACAAGCTCCGCTATGTTGGCGAAAACGACAAGGTCGCAACCTACTACTACACCCCGACTCCGCTCTATGCAGGAACCGCAGCCCTCACCTGGCGCTTCGACGCCAAGAAGCCTTCCAAGGCCAAGAACGATGAAGACCAGGACGGCGTGAGCGATGACAAGGACAAGTGCCTGCACACCCTGAAGGGTATAAAGGTTGATTCCTTGGGTTGCCCCCTGGATACCGACAAGGATGGAGTGCCTGACGGTGTGGACAACTGCCCCAATACCCCGGAAGGCGTGACTGTTGATTCCGTGGGTTGCCCCATGGATAGCGACAAGGACGGCGTGCCCGATGGTCTGGACAAGTGCCCCAACACCAAGGAAAGCCGCCAGATCGACGCTACCGGATGCGAAAGCGACTTTGACAAGGACGGCATCCCCGATGCCGATGACCGCTGCCCCAACACCAAGGCCGGCGTGCCTGTAGATAGCACCGGTTGCGCTGCCGACGCCGACAAGGATGGCGTGCCCGACAATCTGGACAAGTGCCCCGGCACCAAGGAAGGAGCCGAAGTGAATGACGTGGGTTGCGAAGGCGACCGCGACGGTGACGGAGTTCCCGATGCCCAGGACAAGTGCCCCAACACCAAGGCCGGCGTACCTGTAGACAGCACAGGCTGCACCGCTGATGCCGACAAGGATGGCGTGCCCGACAATCTGGACAAGTGCCCCAATACTCCGGAAGGTTCTTCTGTAGACAGCACGGGCTGCGTCTCTGACTTCGACAAGGACGGCGTCTCTGACGATCTGGACAAGTGCCCCAACACCAAGGAAGGCACCGTGGTCGACAGCACAGGCTGCCCCGTCGATACCGACAAGGACGGCGTGTTCGACGGTCTGGACAAGTGCCCCAACACCGAGAAGGACATTTCTGTGGATAGCACTGGCTGCCCCATGGATATCGACCATGACGGCGTGCCCGACCATCTGGACAAGTGCCCCTACACCCTCGAAGGTGTGAAGGTCGACGCCAAGGGTTGCCCGCTCAACAAGAAGCAGGACCTGAACAAGCTGAAACAGGGTATCCAGTTCCAGACCAACTCCACCAAGTTCACCAAGGATAGCTACGGCACCCTGAACGACATCGTGGCACTCCTCAAGCAGATTCCTTCTTCTAACCTGGAAGTCCAGGGCCACACCGACAACGTGGGCAAGGAAGAAAAGAACAAGGAACTGTCCCAGGCCCGTGCACAGGCCGTGGTGGATTACTTCATCCAGCAAGGCGTCGACTCTAGTCGCCTCCGCGCTGTGGGCTACGGTAGCGAAAAGCCTATCGCCAGCAACGGCAGCAAGCACGGCCGCAAGCAGAACCGCCGCGTGGAACTGGTTCCCTTCGAGAAGTAAGTCAATCTCTTTAAATTGAAAAGGCGGTCGTAAAGACCGTCTTTTTTTATCTTTGAAAAGTATCTTGAGGTATGGCGATGTCTAAAAAAATCTTGGTCACGGGTGCTGCAGGTTTTATCGGTTGCGAAGTCTCTCTGATTCTCCTTTCTAAGGGATACAGCGTCGTCGGCATCGACAACCTGAACGACTACTACCAGGTAAGCCTCAAGCAAGACCGCCTGAAACGCCTAGACCATGAGGCTTTCCGTTTCGAGAAAATGGACCTTGCCGATGCCGCCGCCATCAAGAGCCTTTTTGAACGGGAACACTTTGACGGAGTCATTCACCTGGGAGCCCAGGCCGGTGTCCGTTACAGCTTGGTAAACCCACAGGCCTACATCGACAGCAACATTACCGGTTTCTTGAACATCTTGGAAGGCTGCAGGTTCAACCCGGTGGAGCACCTCACCTACGCCTCGTCCAGCAGCGTCTACGGGCGCAACACCAAGACTCCCTTTGCTACCGAAGACCCGGTCTGCATGCCCTCTAGCCTGTACGCCGCCACCAAGCGCAGCAACGAGCTGATGGCTGAGACCTACCACCACCTTTACAAGATTAACGCCACAGGGCTTCGGTTCTTTACCGTCTATGGCCCCTGGGGCAGGCCCGACATGGCACCCTGGCTCTTTGCAGACGCCATCTTGCACGACAAGCCCATCAAGATTTTCAACAACGGCCACATGATGCGTGACTTCACCTACATCGACGATATCGCCCAGGGAGTAGTCCGCGTCTTTGAGGCAGGTGTCGGCAAGAACGAGAACAAGCTTTACAACATCGGCCATGGCAATCCGGTAAACCTGCTGGACTTTGTGCAGACTCTTGAAAAGCATCTCGGGAAAACAGCCGAGAAGATTTACATGCCCATGCAACCTGGCGACGTAGAAGTCACCTGGGCCGATACGGTAGCGCTAGAAAAAGAAGTGGGCTACACAGCCAACACCGACCTGGATACAGGCATTAAGGCTTTTGCCGAGTGGTTTAAGGGATACAACCGCTAGCCCTGTTTTGGCGCGGCCTTGAATACCCACTTCTTGTAAAGCGTAAAGCTCACCAGCACATACACCACGTTTGCCACGATGTTGGCAAAGTAGGTGGGTTTCATAAATTGCGAAACCCATGCCGCAAAGCCGGTACACCAGGCGGCATTCGCAAGCATATAGGCGGTCGCCTCCAGCACCAGCAAGTTCACGCCGTAAGAGACCAGAAACACCACCACAAAGCGAATGACTTCTCTGCGCTTTTTGTTGTGACTCTTGAAATTCCAGATGCGGTTGCACAGGTAGCTGTTGCAGCCACCGGCAACGAACCCGAGGAAGTTGGAAAGTTCCACGTTCCAGTCCAGCATCTGATGTAAAACCCAGACCACCGCAAGGGTGATAAGCGTGTTCAGTACTCCGATGATGTTGTACTTGAGAAAGTGTATCACGACAAGAATATAGATTATCTACTTTTATGTCATGGACTGGATTGCAAGCAGAAAGTGTTCAGCGGCCGACGCCGCGGCAATGATTGAAGACGGCGATATTCTAGGTGTTTCGGGATTCACACTGGCAGGCTACCCCAAGGCGGTTCCTGCGGCCCTGGCGGTGCGAGCCGAAAAGCTCCACGGCGAAGGCAATCCCTTCAAGGTGTCCCTGTTCTCGGGAGCCTCCACCGGCGACAGCTGCGACGGAGCTTTGGCCCGTGCAGGCGCCATCAACCTGCGCATGCCCTACCAGAGTAATCCAAGCCTCCGCAAGTCTATCAACGACGGATCCATCCGTTACATTGACGCCCACCTAGGCAAGATGGGCTACCTGGTGCGTACCGGCGCCGTGCCTACACCAAACGTCGCCATCATCGAGGTCAGCGCCATTCTGCCCGACGGCCACGTCTGCCTTTCTACCTCTGGCGGAAATTCCGTCTGCTACCTGGAACGGGCCCAAAAGATTATTCTGGAACTGAACACCCGCCTAGGCGACAGCTACATGGGCATTCACGACATCGCCCTACCAGAACTTCCGCCCCACGCAAAGCCGCTTGCCATCTACAACGCAGGGGACCGCGTAGGCGCCGACCTTGTAAAGATCGACCCGAACAAAGTGGTAGCCATCGTAGAAAACGACGGCTTTGACGAGGTGACGCCTTTCGTAGAGCCCGACAGCGTATCCACCAACATCGCCGAACGCATTCTGGACTTTATCCGCTTCGAGGAATCCAAGGGCAGGCTCCCTAAAGGCATGGCCTACCAAAGCGGCGTAGGCAAGGTGGCAAACGCCGTGCTCACCGCCATGGCAAACGACGAACGTCTGGGCCAGATCAACATCTTTACCGAAGTCATCCAGGAGGCCGTCATTCCCCTGCTTAAAAAAGGCAAGCTAGGCGTGGCCTCGGGAACGGCCCTCACCCTCTCCCAGGGCGCACAAGATGAATTTGTTCGTAACGCAGCGGAATGGAAAAAGCATTTTATCATCCGTCAGCAAGAGGTGAGCAACAGCCCCGACGTGATCCGCCGTATCGGCGTTATCTCCATGAACACCGCTCTTGAAGCCGACATCTTCGGGAACGTGAACAGCTCCCTGGTTTGCGGGTCTTCTATGATGAACGGCATCGGCGGTGCAGCAGACTTTGCAAGGCACTGTGCGCTTGGATTCTTCTTGACGCCGTCGGTGGCCAAGGGTGGTGCCATTTCTAGCATCGTGCCTTACGTGAGTCATGTAGACCAAACAGAACACGACACCCAGATTTTTGTGACGGAGCAGGGCCTCGCAGACTTGCGGGGGCTCGCTTCTGAAGAGCGTGCCCGGCTCATCATCAAGAACTGCGCCCACCCTGATTTCAAGGAGCCCCTCACCGACTTCTTGGAATACAGCCTCAAGCATGCCAAGGGCGTACACATGCCCCTTGCGCTGAGCAAGGCCTTCGAGATGCACAACCGCTATCTCGAAACCGGCAAGATGCTACCGTAAAAACCGGCCCACGTCATCCTCGCGTACTTTTTCATCGTCATCCTCGTCCCGCATCAAGTGCGGGATAAACTCCGGCGAGGATCTATTAGACGTCTTCAAACAAGTCTTCCCAGTTAGGATTAGTTGTATTGATAAGACGATCCTTCCACTCACGATTCCAATGCTTAAGTTGTTTTTCTCTAGCAATGGCTTCATTTACGGATTGAAAGTTCTCAAAATAAACTAGGCGATTTACATTGTATCTTGCTGTGAACGCGCAAGGATCAAACTGCGATTTATGTTCAGCTACCCTTCTTTTTAAATCATTCGTAACGCCTATGTAAAGTACACTCTTTTTGTAGTTCGTCAGGATGTATGTAGTGAATGGTGTAATGTCATTTGCAGTATTCATAGCGGCATTATACAAAATGCAGATGATAAAAACAAATTTTAAAAAGCAAGTAGATGTTCGCCTACGCGAACATGACAATGAAAGGGGACGGGCATGACAATGAATGGAACGGGCATGGCGAAAAAATGCGGCTCAGACATGACGAAAGCCCTTCCATCGTCATCCTCGACCGAGTAGAATGTTCTACGTCATCCTCGATCGAGTAAAATGTCCTACGTCATCCTCGACCGAGTAAAATGTCCTACGTCATCCTCGACCGAGTAAAATGTCCTACGTCATCCTCGACCGAGTGAAACGAGGGAGGGGATCCAGGAATGCGGTTCTTACTTAATTAGAGTGAACCTATCTACGGTGCGGCCGTCAGACAGCGTCACCGTGCTTTCAAAGTCGGCCTTACGACGGACCCAAAGCGTTCCCTTGGGGTGGTCAGGCGTCTCGTATTCGCTGCGGTACACCACCAGAGGCTCCACCGTCTCGCAGTCCAGCGCAATATCTACCACGGTGTAAACCATGGTCTCTTTCTTGTAATGGCGATAGCGCCGGCCTTTCTCTGCGACAGACATAAAACCGAATTATTTTTCCAAGAAGTTCAGCAGGGCATCCATGCGGGCGTTCACATCCTTGCGGCCCAGGTTGTAAAGGTCCACCAGCTTAGACTTGTCCTTTTCCAGGCGAGAAATGTGCATAGCCTCGCTGGGCCGGAACACGAACACCTTCCCCGCTTTTTCCTTTTCGGCAATCAGATCCAAGCAAGCGTTGTAACGCTCATGCCTGTTAGCCGCCGCCTCAATGAACTTCGGGTACTTGCGATAGAGCAGCTTGAACAAGGGAATCATGGAATTGGGCTTCTTGCGGAATCCTTCCGGCTGAGTCAAGAGAATCACGATCTTCTCGAAACCCTTCTTCTCCATAATCTCGAAGGGAATGCTGTCAGCGATACCGCCGTCCAAAAGTTTCATGCCGTCCACTTCTACGATGTGGCTCATCAGCGGGAGCGACGCCGAAGCGCGAATCACGTTCATGTCGTGCTCTTC
>CACZII010000082.1 GCA_902781185.1 Fibrobacter succinogenes | reverse complement strand
CCGGCAATACCGACGAAAACGCCTCGTGGAGCTTTTCAAAGAAGGTCTTGAACATTACTCGCCCAGATACTCCACGGCAAAGATAAGAGTGGAGCCTCCGGGGATAGGACCTGCGGCACGAGCGCCGTAACCAAGGCCGGGGGGCACGATCAAAATACGCTTTTCACCCGGAAGCATACCGGCAACGCCCAATTCCCAGCCGCGTATTACGCGACCGCCTCCCAGCGGGAAACTGAATTCCTGATCGCGGTCGCGGGAACTGTCGAACTTGTGACCGTTGGTGAGCCAGCCCGTATAGTGGACACGGACCGTAGAACCCGGGCGGGCAGGTTCGCCCTCGCCAGGTTTCACGATGGCGTAACGGAGTCCCTCAGAACCATTTTCAAGAGTAAGGGTCGTGGTGTCCGGGAAAAAGTCCATCTTCTCGATGACGGCGGAATCCACTTCGGACTCCACCAGTTCCACGCGGAAAATCAGGGTGGAGTTAGAAGGAATCATGGAGTAGGCCGTAGCACCGTAGCCCATGGCAGGCGCCACACGGAGCCAGCGGACACCGCCTTCGCGCATGCCGTCTAGGCCCTGCTCCCAACCCTTGATAAGCTTGCCGTTGCCAAGCACCACTTCAAGGGGCTTGCCCAAGTCCTTGGAACTGCCGAACTTGCGGCCGCTCAAAAGCCAACCGGTGTAATGGGTCTTGAGAGTGGCTCCCGGAACCGTGGGCTTGCCCGTACCCTGCTTTTCGTCGTAGGCCTTGAGGCCCTTAGAAATCTCGCGCCACTTCAGGGCGTCTACGCTTTGCGGGAACTTGTCCGGTTCCATGGGCGGGTCGGCGTGAACCAGCTCCACTTCGAAGTACAGATCCGAATTAGGCGGAATGTTTTCCAAAGAGCGGTCTCCGTAGGCCATAATGGCAGGCACCGTCAAGTAGCGGACCTCGCCCACCTTCATTCCGAGAATTCCCTTTTCCCAGCCTTCGATAACCTGGCCCATGCCCAGCGTAAATTCCAGGGGTTCGCCGTCGTAGGAGCTGGCGTAGAGCCACTTGTCCTTGTAGCGGGCAATGCTGTCTGCCGTGGCCGCGATGTTCTTGGCCACGGTAGCGGAATTCGTGGGAGCGGGCACGGCGACCTTCGAGTCCTTCGTAGCGGCAGTAGACTTGGCGGTATCGGCGGCAGACTTAGAAGACGCGGTTTTTGACGTGTCGGCCTGGGCGGAATCCACAGTAACTTCGGGAGTCGACATTTCCAGCGCCGCCAGGGAATCCTCCATGGCCCTTTTCCGCATTTCTTCCATCTGCAGGCTGTCGAGAATCAGATATCCCTTGAAATGGACCTTTATCAACTGGCCCTTGCGAATCTCGTCGCCCTGGCCATCCTTGACGCTTTCTATGTTAAAAGGAATAGCCCACAGATTACAAAATAACGCGAGGACCAAGAAAATCTTCAATTTCGGCATAAAAACTCCTATCCCACAAGATAGAAAATGCTAGTTTTAGGGAGTAAGGTTTTTCCCCAGTTGAACGGAAAAAGAATATGCTATCTGTTGTTATTGTCATAACGATTGTCGTGCTGTCCATTATTCTTGCGGCCATCGGTGCCTACGTGGTCATCCACAGTACCGAAGAAAAAGAGGAACCGAAGCCCGTCATTGACGTGTCTGGGCAGTATGCCGTGGTGGTCCGCCCAGCACGGGAGTCCCTCTCCAACGTGAAGCCCTCCGAAGTTTCCCTGCGTTCCTGGCTGGAAACCCAGGAACAGCTCACCCCCGAACAGCGGGAAGACTATATCCGCCGCTGGAACGCCACCCTCGAAGAAACCATCCGTACCATCGACGAGGGCGACAAGAACGGTACCGTCACCTACCGTATCGAGCTTGGCCCCAAGGGCAAGAACTACGTGCATTTCGTAGACGAAGACAACTTTATTACCCGGGAGCAGATCCGGAACCATGCCGAAATCCTGCCTCCTTACGTACTGGGCTGCGACTGCAGGCTTTTGCCCAAGCAACCCTGGGATAATCCCAGCAAGTCCGGCTGGAAGGCCGTAGTGCCCTCCCACGGAAGCACCTACGACGTCCCCGATTGGAGGCAACTTGCGTAAATCCCTCCTCGCCCTCCTTGTTGCGGCACCGGTCCTGACCCATGCCGCAGGGTCCGCCATTATCACCCTCGAGATGCCCGTAGGCGCGCGCCAGCTGGGTATGGGTGAAGTGGGCGCCGCCGTGGCCGACGATGCCACCGCCATGTTCTACAACCCGGCAGGGCTGGCCTTCGGGCCCCTGGCCGACGAATGGCGCATGTCCTACCCCGCCGACTCCAAGAACGCCCCCTTCTTTACCAAGATGGCCGCCCGTAGCAAGAACGGCTTCTTTGCCAAAAGCGAACTCTGGGCCGGAACCGCCCAGGGGATCCTCCGCTATGACGGTGAGCAGTGGGTAGACTACCACTCCGTCACCCTCCAAGGGAACGCCAAGATAAAAGACGCCGTAAAGGTTTACGTAGGTACCGAACGCGGCATCGACGAATACACCCGTCAAGTCAAGAAGTTTAACGACATCAAGTCCGCCGAAGAAGAATCCGACGTAGTAGAAGTCAAGATGCCCTGGAACCTGGTGGTGAACGACACCATTACAGCCATCATCTACGACAACCGCACCGAGAAGCTCTGGGTGGGCACTCCCAAGAGCCTGTACCGCTTTGACGGCAAGGCCTGGAAAAACTACGAAGATGAACTGGGCAGCAGGCGTATTACCGCCCTTGTAAACCAGGGCGCCAGTCTCTGGATCGGTACCGACAACGGTTTGTTCCTTTATCGCAATGGACAGTTCGAGCAGAAGGGCAAGGTGCTCCCCAGCCAGAAAATCAATTCACTAGTCTGGTCCGAAAACCGCAAGGAACTTTACGTAGCCGTCGAAGGCGCCGGCGTAGCAAGGCTCGTTCCCAAGAAAAGCGTGAACGACAAGGACCGCTGGAGCCTCTTCACCGAAGAAGACGGCATCATGGACCTGAACCCAAAGGCCCTGGCCGTCGACAGCTCGGGACACGTGTGGGCAAGCCACAAGGAAGGACTTTCTCATTTCAACTTGCGCAAATGGGAACAGATCAAGTTTGAGGGTAACAACATCAACGACATCTCAGTGGACCGTAAGGGCGCCATCTGGATTGCCACCGACAAGGGCGTCTGGCGCCACCTGCCAGACTACGCCACCGCCAGCGGACGCAAGGCCGAACTGGAACGGGGTACCGCCGAAGCCGAGGGCGATGTTAAGAGTGACGACGAGTGGACCCACTACCATAGCGGAAACGGCCTTTCAGTAAACAAGGTGTGGGCGGTTCTCCCGCAAGGTAACGACGTGTGGTTCAGCACGGCAAGCGGTATGGAACAGTACAAAGACGCCGACTACCAGCTTACCGCCTTCTACGAAAAGCTGTTGCCCATCTTGAACATTCCCGACCTGTACCACCTCTACGGCGGCCTCACCATTCCCATGGGAGACTGGGGAACTCTCGGTTTCTCCGTAAACTTCGTGAGCTTCGGTTCTACCGTGGTTTCCGGAGATGTAGACGCCGACGACCTGGTGGCCTACAACAGTTCCGAAATCGTGGGCGGCATCAGCTACGGTACCCGCTTTCCGGGTAATATCGGCGTTGGCCTTTCCATCAAGTTCTTCTATTCCGACCTAAGCTCCGGTGCCGCCGCCGGCGAAGAAGAGGCCACCACATTCGGCTATGCCTTTGACGTGGGCGTCTTGAAGAAAGGCCTGCTCCTGGACCACCTAAACTTTGCGCTTGTACTTGCCAACATCGGTCCCAGCGTCTACTACGTGGACAAGACCATCGAAGACCCCATCCCCCTCACCTGGCGCATCGGGCTTTCTTACGAGCTTCTCGCTCTCGCCGACTACAAGTGGATTGTAGCCGCCGACTATAACCGCGAAGTGGTCTACGACGATGAAAAGGGTGACCCGGAGCCGTTCTACATTGCCTGCTGGAAATCCATCGCGAATCCAGAAAGGGGCGGACACGGCGCCACTGCCGCCAAGAACTCCCTGTTGCAGGGCGTGTTCAACGTGGGTACGGAATTCATCTACGCCAACACCATCGCACTCCGCCTGGGCTACCTCTACGACGACGTGGGCCAGCGTAGCGAAGTGGACTTCGGTTTCGGTTTCATGATTTCGGACATGCTGCAGTTCGACTTTGCCACCATCCGCGATGTGGGCGAAAACGACGGTGTCCGCGACGGACAGATGCGCTTCGGCATGCTGTTCAAGTTCTAATCTATTCCACCCGTTCCAGAACAATCAGCGCGCGTTCCTGCGTGCTGTTCGGGATGGTGTAAAAATGCTTGCCCACGAACTTATAGCCAAAATCTTCGGGATGGAAGGTCTTGAGCTCGTCGGCAACGGCAGGGCCCTTCATGAAGAACACACGGCCACCCACCTTCAAGGAATTAGCGATACGAGGCAGGGTCTTTTCCATCAGCTCAAAGGCACGGCTAATAACGCCATCCACCGGAATGGTCATACTGCGACTGGTGACCTTGTGGCCGAAAACGTCGATGCCCTTGAGATTCATCTTCTCGATGACCATGTTGAGGAAGTTGATGCGGTTGGGCCGTGGTTCGCACAGGGTAAGACGAATGGATGGGTTCACAATCTTCAGGGGGATTCCCGGGAAACCGGCGCCGCTTCCCACGTCGATCATGCGGGCGGGCCACTTGGGCACGTAGGCGTTAATCAACGTACAGTCGGCATAGTGCCGCTCTACCAGGTCAGGTCCTGGTCATCGTTGTTGGCCCGGAGCAGCTGGTGGAATTCCCATATCTGCTTCAGGGTTTCGGGCTGGAGTTCCACACCGTAATAATGCAGAAGCTTGTCCAGGCCCTCAAGCGACGGTTTTACACGCTTGCCGTTAAATAGCGGAAAGTCGGTGCGAGGCGCCTTCAGGTGGGGCACAAAGTCACGGCCTGCAGCCGACCCATTGCGGGAGGGCAGCCGACCTGCGCCGTCACGGGAAAAAGGCTTTTTGGACCAGTTTGAACTTGCCATAACGAAAAAATAAAAAAACTTTGGCCTATTTCGGGACAAAAATAAGTCTATACCTAGAGGAGACTTATTTTGAACCGAATACGACTCGTAAAACAGCCTTGTAGATTCATCGTAGCCGTAACGCTCGCCCTCGGGGTGCTACAAGCCGCCGCAAGCCCCCTGGACGAGGCAAAAGTCTTTGCTGCTCGCCCAGGTCTACGCCCAAGAAAGTTGCGAGGATCCGCCCTCGCGAGTGGCCCAGCCCAAGTCGCCTCGCCGCAGGGACAAGACGCCAAAGGGAAAAGTGCCGACCCGCCCTAGCCTCACACCCCACGGCTTCGTAGACTGGAAAGGCCGTATCGATTCCACCGGCCACCTAGAAAGCCATCGCACCGAACTGCAGGTCCAGTTCTACCGCTATACCTTGCGGCTCGGCTCCCAGGAACTCCTGGCCTACAAGAACCAGGGAAGCGAAGCCTACTTCGGCGACATTTCCACCCGGGAACTCCACAGCCAGATTCCCCTGGATACCCTCTGGGGAACGGCGCTACTGTACCCGCTAGGACCGTTCCATGTGGCAGGCCTCCTGGATACCGCCAAGACCACCCAAGTCCGGCTGGGCTACGGCCAGCGGGGCACCGGGTCCGCCGAAATTTTCTACTGGCACGGTTTTGGCAACGGCACCCAAGCCACCGAAATCCACTCCCTGGGCCTACAGGCAAAAACGCCCTTCGCCCAAGTAGCCGCCTGGTGGCAGTACGGGCAGGAATTCCCCCTAATCAAGATTCTGCTTTACGGCAGCGAGAAGCGGGGCAGTTCCAAGCAGATGAAGGACGGTATAAAAAGTGCCGGCATTGTATACAGCTGGCGAACCACCGCCTACATCCACAGGGAAGACATTCCCAGGTGGGCCCGCCTCAGCAGCACCATCCAGAAAAGCAAGTACTGGGGTTCCCAGAGCCTGTCCATGCGGGCCCCCGACCTGCTGGATACCAAAGTTACAGCCAACGCAGGCCTGATTTCGCCCCTAGACGCCGATACCATGGCAGTACGGCTAAAGTTTGGAGGAGAATCCGGGCCCGAGTTCCTGCGGGTGGCCGCCAGCGTGACCTGCCGGGATGCCGGTACCAACTGCCGAACGACGGACTGGAAAGGGGGCCTCAACGCGAGCCCCTGGGAATTCTGGGTTCTGGGAGCATCCGTCCGGGTCCGTCATGCACGCCCCGAGGGGTTCGCCCCTCCCCATCTGGAATTATCCAACCTTTTTCGAGATCTGTCCAAAAATTACACAAAATTCACCCTTATTGCCCCAAAGGGGCGGCCCCAAGAAGACCTGCGATTGAGAACAGAATTCCTGATTTCCGGGGATTTTCTGGATTTTTCACTAGTCTGTACCTTCAAGGGCATGGAACGGCTAGAGCCTATCCCCGTAAGGGGCTTTGCCGAGGCCAAAGTGCGGTTTTAGGCTGGTTACACGGGTAAACGAAATTGTATACGCCCCATAGGCATTTCCCCCTGCCAGATTCTATCTTAATACGTACCCAAACACTCCCTTGACGTCCCTAGGCTGCTCCTTTGCCCAGGGACGTCTTTTTTTTGTCATCCCCGCGAAGGCGGGGATCTGCATATTCTTTATAATTCTACTTTTATCCATATGATTATCGCAGCCGCCATCGGAGCTGTCGCCTTCTTGCCCTCCATCGTCCTGAACATCGCGCTTGCCTGCGGTGCTCCCTGGGGAGCCTACGCCATGAACGCCCAGCACAAGGTTATCCCGCCCGAGGTGCGCAAAGCCTTTATTGTACCCACCACTCTGCAGTTCGTGGCCCTGTTCGTGCTGCTCAGCGCAGGCGATATTCTGCCCGAAATCATCCCCTTCCTCATTACGAGAATCCTCGCCTTTTTCTTTGCGCTATACCTGACCTTTTATGCCGCCACGGTTCTTTTTAGCACCAGCTACAAGGAACGCACCGTCATGGGGAGCCTCGCCGTGGTCAGTACGATCTGTTTCTGGATTGTTGCCTTTGGAACCTTAGGACGCTAACATGATCCACCCGTCCGCATTCGTACACCCTTCTGCAAAAGTCCACGACACCGCCGTTATCGGCCCCTGGTGTCTTGTAGATGCCGGTGCCGAAATTGCCGAAGGCGTGGTACTGGAGACCCGTGTCCATGTGTACGGCGGCGTTTCCATCGGCAAGGGAACCCATGTTTTTGACGGAGCCATCTTGGGCGCCCCTCCTCAGGATCTAAAATACGACGGAGAAGACACGCGGCTCGAAATCGGTGAAAACTGTGTCATTCGGGAATACTGCACCCTGAACCGGGGAACGGCACAGGGCGGCGGCGTTACACGCCTAGCCGACAAGGTTTTGCTCATGACGTACTCCCACGTGGCCCACGACTGCCTTATCGAAGAAGGAGCCGTGATTTCCAACGGATGCCAGCTGGGGGGCCACGCCCGAATCGGGCGCTACGCCACCCTGGGCGGGAACGTAGGCATGCAGCAGCGCAACCAGGTAGGAGCCTTCTCTTTCGTAGGAGCCACCCTGAAGGTGGACAAGGATGTTCCGCCGGCAAGCAAGGCCCTAGGCACGCCTCTCAAGTGGAGCGGCCTGAACCTTCACGCCCTAAAGCTCCACGCCGACGAATTTTCCGAAGAACGCATCGAGAGCCTGGACAAGGCCTTCCGGGCCCTATACCGTAGCGGCCGGCCCCTGCAAGAGGTTATTGACGAGCTGATGACTGACGGGGATTCACTTTTCAAGGAATTTTTCGGCGAGCATTGGACCCATACGTTGGTGAGGCCGTAACATGACCGAGCCGGAATCAAGATGGCGAATCAAGTTCGCCACGACGCAAAAAGATACTTTTAAAGTCAAAGATGATCAGTAAAGAGCAAAATAGCAACATCGCCCCCAAGCACAATTACCAGCGGGACCTGGACTACATCATCCGACGGCTGGAACGCACCGGCGAAGTGCCGCACTTGTTGCTTCACGCCTGCTGCGCCCCCTGCAGCAGCTACACCATCGAATACCTGTCGCAATATTTTCGGATTACGTTGTTCTACTATAACCCCAACATCGCCCCCGACGAGGAATACCGCCACCGTGTCGAAGAAATCAAGCGGTTCGTAGCGGAGTTCAAGACTAAGCACCCCGTCACCCTCGTCGAAGGCGAATATGACCCTAAAAAGTTCTATGATGCTGTACGGGGTCTCGAAAAGGAACCCGAAGGCGGCAAGCGGTGCCGCAAGTGTTTTGAGTTGCGCCTAGCAGAGGCAGCAAAGCTCGCCCAGGAGCTAAATGCCGATTACTTTACCACCACCCTGACCATCAGCCCCATGAAAGACGCCCAGGTATTGAACGAGGTGGTACAGGAGCAATGCGATATCTACAGCATCAAAAGGCTCCCCAGCGATTTCAAAAAGAAGGGCGGTTACAAGCGTTCTATCCAGCTTTCCGCTGAATACAAGCTCTACCGCCAAAATTACTGTGGATGTGTCTATTCTCGCCGCGAAAGCGGCGAGGGATAGGCGTTACCTAACTACTTCCACCCTGCCGTTGTGCAGGTACTTGCCCTTATCGGTGGGCTTGCCATTCAGCTTGCGGCCCTGCAGGTCAAACCAACGATCCGCATGGCGACCGATAGAATGGACGGCATCCAGCCTGCCCTCCTGAACCCTTATGTCATTCGAAGCTGCAGATTTCTTCAAGATGTTTCCAGCATCAGTATTTACTTGTTGCGCACGCGGGTCAGGCTCTATGCGGGCGTACGGGCGCCAGCGGCAGGCGGGCACACGAGTCTCATAAGGGAATAGCGACGTGCTTTCGGCAGATTGCCCCGCCCATACCCTCAAACCGTCAGCGATATAGAGCTTCCCGTAATGTCCATCGCCATCCTCACTACCTATGGCGCTTCCATTTTTCTTGCCCGCATCCGCTCCGGCCCAAGCTACAACCTTTCCGCCATAAATTTTGACATCGGCACCGTCGGAATCTTCACCGCCACCGATACCCGCACCCCACCCCGAGCCATCGGCAAAGACATCGCCACCATAGACGGTGAGCGATCCGCCATTGATTGAAGGACCAGGAGCGAACTTTTCTCCGCTACCAATACCGGCCGCATCAGTGCCGCCGTAAGCCTTGACCGTGCCGCCATAGATGGTGACCTTGGATCCGCTAGCATCCTGACCGCCACCGATTCCTGCTCCGTGTTTGCCACCGTGAGCCTCTACTGTGCCGCCATAGACGGTAAGCGTGCCGCCATGTTTCACCCCATTTAGCTGCTCTGCGCTGCCTATGCCAGCCGCATCTTTTCCGCCATAGGCTTTAACAGTGCCTCCATAAATGGTGACAGAGCCTCCATTCCCGTTTCTACCTCCTCCAATACCGGCAACGAATTCCGCGTTTAGGGGCTTTTCACTATGGGCAATAATTGAGCCACCATGAATGACCAATGTCCCCATGTTTCCGCCATCCCATCCGCCACCAATAGCGGCAAGTGAAACTGTACCATCTACAGGAGATTCCATGGCACCGCCAAGATTCTCTGGAGCGGTGACCAGCTCCACGGATTCTGCCTGAATTTTGCCTGAATCATGTTCCTGTCCGTAAATATTGAGGGTGGACCCTTCATTAATGGCAATCTGTCCTTTAAGCGTCGCACCGTCGCAGATAACAAGATTTCCGCTAGCACCAGGAGGGGCAAAGACGCTCAATCGGGTGACGGTTCCCTTGACAACATACCATGTATCGGCCTTGACGGTGTCCTTCTTTTTTTCGAAATTACCGCTCAAAACGGTATACTCGGTAATGGCCGTGTCCGTCTCAACGACCTTCTTGCTAGCATCGTCCCAACTGCGCTTAACGAAGTGGATAGGCTCAGCCGTCCAGGCCTCAGCAAAGGCGAACGCGGCAAACGGCAAAGCGATAAATATGGTTTTTGCGGTAGACATACCGGCCTCCTAGAGAAGGTTCTTACCCTCATAATATATTCTAGGATATCCATAATGTCAAATATATTGTTTTTATCAGATTAATAGAAAAAAGTGATTAGTAATCAAGAAAACGAGGGTATAAAAAGGTGATGTCGGCTTCCCGAAACAAGTTCGGAACAGGCTCTACCCGGCATGACAAAAACGTGTCATCCTGAGCCCCGGAATCCCGAAATAAATTCGGGACAGGCTCTATCCGGGGTAAACTCCGCCCGTAAGGGCGGGGATACAATATGTATATTTCTTATGAAATATTTCGCGAGAGGTGATTATGGCTTTCAAGAAAAGCATCATTCCGAGCAAGCGTTTTGTCATTGCGAGCACCCTTGGGTGCGCAGCAATCTCTTTCCCGCTGTTCCTTGTCGCCTGCAGCAATGCTTCTAGCAGCAGTGCAGATGAAACTAATGAGACCGCAGAAGATTACATGTTCACCCTAGAAGAACTTGAAGAAATGGGCGTGCCTATTTTCGAGTCTGCCGACGATCTTAAAAAGGAAAAATGCGGCGAAGAAAACGAATACGAGTCTGTCTACGTGAAGGCTGACAGCAGTTTCTATATGTGCGACAACGGCAAGTGGGAAAACGATTTCAGCGGCGATAACTTCACCATCGAAATCCCGATTGTGGAGTCTAAGGACGACTTGGGTGAATGCAACGAGGAAAACGACGGCGAAATGTTCAGAGTGCCCCGCGATACCATCTACGACACCTACGCCTGCGAAGACGGAGAGTGGATTTCAGACTTTGGCGGCGATAGTGGCGAACCAGTGGATCCGAAGACGGTAGTCAAGGGAACGTTCACCGATGAACGTGACGGCAAGACCTACAAGACGGTAAAAATTGGCAAGCAGACCTGGATGGCAGAGAACCTGAACTATGACGTAAAAGGCAGTTACTGCTATGATGGCAAGGCTGAAAACTGTAAGAAAAATGGAAAACTATACAGTTTTCAAGCAGTCAAACAAGCTTGCCCCGATGGCTGGAAAGTTCCGACCAAAAAATCATGGGAAATTCTACTTGCAACTACTTTAGACTTTTATACAGAGACTACTCCCGATTCAATAAAGGTCAGAAATCCTTTTGCTGCAATCAAGTTTGAATCGTTTATGGGATTAAACAACGACCCTTACGGATTCAATATTCTTCCTACGGGAAGAAAGCTTGATGGTGATGGATATACGAATGCGGACAAATCACGTGCATTCTTTTGGACATCTACGGCATATCTCAATAGACCTCTTTACATCTCATTCACTTCTAAAAACTCAGGAATGTTGGCTTACCCCGGTAATTTTAACATGGGACTTGCTATCCGTTGCATAAAGAAGTAGTCTCCATTTAGCACCTATGGATATCGAATACCTATTACTGCTACAAAATTTCAGGATCGCCATAAACGACGCACTTACGCCGTTTATGGAAATGATATCGCTTTATGCGGTCACGTTCCTGTGTATTGTGCCGGCACTGGTGTACTGGTGCGTAAACAAGCGCATGGGGCTTTTCAGTTTTACAGCATGGTCCCTGACCACCGCCCTGAACGCCACCGTCAAACTGTGCGTCTGCGCCTACCGCCCCTGGATTCGGGACACCCGCATTTTACCTGCGGGCAAGGCCATCGAGACGGCGGGTGGTTATTCCTTCCCCAGCGGGCATACCACCACGGCGACCCCCGTCTACGGGAGCTTCGCCATGCTACTCTGGAAGCGGATGCGTTTTATCGCATTTATCTGCATTGCAGGCATTCTGCTGACCGGATTCTCCCGCAACTACCTAGGGGTCCATACGCCGCAAGACGTGCTGGTGGGCCTTGCCGAAAGCTGCCTGATGCTCTTTGCCACATTCAAGATTTTCAAGTACCTTGACACCCACCCCGAAAAGGAAAAGTGGTTCCTGCTTGCCGGTTTTGTAATTGGCTGGATAGCGCTTGCCTTTATCACCTTCAAGCCCTACCACGTGGACTATGTAGACGGAAAAATCCTGGTGGACCCGCAAAGAATGATAATCGATGCCTACGGCGACATCGGCCAGCTGATATTCTTCTGCGTTGTCCGATTCGTTGACAAAACTTGGATAAAGTTCAAGCCTGCATTCAGCAAGCATAACCTGGCCTACGCCCTTGTGGGCGCCATTCTGCTATTCTTTATCATCAGCCTTGCAAGCTCTTCCCACGGGTCCTCTTCCGGCTCGGTACAGGCTGCCCAATGGGCCAAGTTCTTCGCCCGCGGATTCCTGATGGTCTATGTCTTTGTGCTTTGGCCGCTGGTGATGAAGCTGCTGAACAGAAGATG
>CACZII010000081.1 GCA_902781185.1 Fibrobacter succinogenes | reverse complement strand
AGGTACACCAGCTCTTTTTTAGACTTTGTTTTAGATACTGCTACCATGTGCACTAATATAACTAAAATGCTATGACAAAAGGTGTCATTTTGGAAAATAATGCACAAAAATGCACTAAATGCAAAAAAAGAGTCGAAAATGTCCTTTGTGATCACGGAACGGCGGCCGTCGCTTGCCAAGATTCCTAAAAGATTTATCTTTGCAGAGGTGGTGGGTTTTATTGGGGTGAAAGGAGATTTTATAATGATAGGGAAAATTCTCACCTTGGCTGCGTTGTCGGCTGTTGCTGTTTTTGCCGCTGAACCCTATTCCGGAGCAGAACTTTGGTCTCACGGGTCAAATGGCCTGTTTAAGTACGGGCGCTTTGAAGCCCGTATGCAGATGGCTTCTTCTCCTGGAACGGTCAGTTCCATGTTCCTGTATTACGACAGTTCCTATATAGGAAATGGAAAGCCATGGGAAGAAATCGATATTGAAGTTTTAGGCAAGAATGATGCTAGGTTCCAGTCCAATATACTTTCGAACTCAAAAGAAGATCAGTATTCCAGTGAAGGTTTCCATGACGTCGTCAATCCCAAAGCTAATGCCGGCTACCATACCTATACCATTGTTTGGACTCCTGAATACGTGTCCTGGGAACTGGATGGAACTGAGGTTCGTAGGGATGTCTCGGGAGTGAATGTTGGTAAAAATAAAAGCAACAATACCCGTGAACAGGTTAATACCCTAGTCCATGAAGAAAGCCTCCGCTTTAACCTGTGGCTTTCCGGTTCTCCGGGTTGGGTAGGCGACTACAACCAATGTTCCTTCCCGCAGTACCAATACATCAACTGGATAAAGGTCTATAGTTATGACACCCAGACGAAACAGTTTTCCTTGAAATGGAAGGACAATTTCGATACCTTTAATTCTTCTATTTGGAGCAAGGGGAACTGGGATATGGAAAAGGTGACCCATAAGGAGGCGAACGTTAATATCGTGAATGGTTACTTGGTCCTTTCCCTTACCAGGGCTGGTCAGGAAGGTGCCCCGAGTTACGTTCCTCAGGACCCGAATCCGGAACTTTATGATCAGGATTTTGCTGGTCCCTCTTCTAGCCAGAGCACAGGTTCTTCGTCTAGCGCCTTTAATCCTTTCGACAACAGCTCCTCTTCCCAGGATAATCCCGAAGCCCTTGTGGCTGGTGTAGAACGCTCCTTCTCCCTGAGCATGCAGAAGGACGGCTTTACCGTTGACGGTGCCGACATGAGAGGGTCCTCCTGGGCTGTTTACGACCTGAATGGTGTGGTGCTTTTGAAGGGAACTCTTTCTAGAGTATCCGGTTCCCAGTTTGTCTCTACCAGGAATCTGCCCCGCGGGGCCTACCTGCTCCACGTGAACAGAAACGGAATTTCCCAGAGTATGCGCTTTGTAAAGCCTTAGCAGAATTTCCTTAATAAGGAGCATATCATGATGTTTTCTCGCATTTGTGTGGCCGCAAAAGTCTCGGCTGCGTTGGCGGTAGCAACTGCCGTGTGTGCCCAGGGCGCATCTATAACGGTTCAAAAGGACGAACCTGAACAGCAGGTGGTGGGCTTTGGTGCCGGTGCCGTCTATTACCAGGGTTGGGTTACTGCCCTTGGAGAGACCACCCGCCAGGCCTTTTACGATACCGCCTTTACGGGTTTGAACCTTTCCCTTTTGCGTATGGGAAACTGGGCGCAAGAACTGTCCGATGGAATCAGTGCAGATGACGTGGCTATCGTCAAGGCTGCCAAGGACCGCCAGGGAGATAAACTGAAAATCGAGATGTCCAGTTGGTCCGCCCCTGCAGGCCTGAAACCCAGCAATAGTTTGGAGGGAAGCGCTGCCAATAAAGACGAATCAAAGGCTACGCTTAAGACATCCTCTTCGGACCCTTACGGAAAATACGTTTACAAGGATTTTGCTAGCTGGTGGAAACAGAGTTACTTGGCTTACCGTGCTGCAGGAATCCCCATTGACTACATCAGCTTGCAGAACGAACCAGACATGTTTGCCGATTACCATGAAACTCTGTTTGAACCTACGGAGTCAGACAAGGTGGCTGGCTATGCTCAGGCTTTGAATGCAGTTTACGATTCCTTGAAGTCCATAGAAAATCCGCCCAAGATTTTGGGACCGGAACCTCTTGGTATTGGCTATAACAATTTCCAGAAATACATGCAAGCCTTGGATGCTAACAAGCTGGATGGCTACGCCTACCACTTGTACCATTCGGGAAGCGGCAAGCAGGCATGGGATGACTACGTTAGCCCCGAAGTTTTCCGTAGCCCCATGGAAGGGATCATGACCCAGTACCTTTCTTCCACGAAGCCTATCATTATGACGGAGTTCTGCTCCATGTCAGAAAACGGCAAGGAAGAATACATGATCGGCCTTGCACATATTATGCAGGTTGGCTTTACTTCTGGTGGCATTGCCGGCTATATAGCCTGGGAATTGTTCTGGGGTGAAGGCAAGGGCCAGTTGATAGGGGTCTGCACCAAGGGTTGGGGTAGTTGCTCCGAAGACCAGATTGTTATCAGCCCCGAATACCACGCCATGCGTCACTACTCCAAGTTCGTGAACCCGGGGTGGTACGTGGTTCCGGCTTTGGTGTCAGACGCTGACAACCTTTATGCCGTTGCCTTTAGAAATGAAAATGGCAAGGATTCTGTGACGGTTGTGGTCATTAACGAAGGCTCATCGGCAGTGAGCCTGGATGCTCCTAAAATCCAGTACAACCAGGTGCTTGTCATGGGTCAAACCGAAGAAAAGTGGGCTCCCATTACGGTAGTCCAGTCTGTGGAAAATGGAGATAAGAGCAAGGTCATTGCTACGGCAGATACTTATAGCCTCCCCGCAAAATCCATTACGACCTTTGTTTACAAGAACGAAAACAGCTCCGCCATTTCGCTAGCTGCCGGTACTCGCGTGCTAGGAGTTTCTATTTCGGACCGCACCTTGATGGTTGGCACATCTGCAACGGTACAGCTCTTTGACATGCAGGGCCGCCCCGTTTACCAGGCGCAGGGTGTGTCGGGTACGGTGTCCCTTGCCAACTTGGCTACGGGCTCTTACATTCTGCGGGTCAAGGACGGCAATTCCTGGAAGGTACAGCGGATCCAGTTGCGCTAACTTGTAGCAAGAGATAGTCTGCGCCTTACTGCCAGCCGTTCAGGAATCCCATGCCCAGATTGAACCTGATGCGCGTGGGAGCGAACCGTTTGGAAATCAAAGGCAAATCGATGGGAGTGAGCTTGTAGCCGCTCCCTTCTTCTTCTCCGATACGGTCCAGGGCCCTCGCGAATGTGAGGGATATGTCTACGGGGATGCTTTCGAAGACCTTGTTAGACCAGCGGAAGCCGAAACCTGCGGAGCGGTCCCAGAACCCATGCTTGGTAAACTCGTCGGACTTGTTCCACTTTCCGGTCCAGGCTGCTCCTGCCTGGGCGAAAACGTCTAGGTACAGGTCTCGGGTGCTGAAAATCCATAGACGCTTGCGCCAGTCGTCGTAGATGGGGAACAGGTAATGGAGTTCGGCCATGGCGGTCTTGGTGCCTGCACGGGTGTAACTTTCGTTGCTGCGGATGTAGGGATACCCCTCCAGGAATACGGCGCTGTAGTAATAGGAATCTAGGGTGTCTTCCTTGGCGTCGGTGCTCCAGTTGAAGATTCCGCCCAACTTTCCACCAGCGGCAAGTCTTGCGCCGGTGAGGGGACTCTGTACGGATCCGTAGAGGTTCATGCCCATCTGGTTGATGTTGAAGTTTCTGTAGCGGGGCTTTACGGAGCCGCTTGAGGTTACATAGAAACTTTCGGCGAAGGTTCCCGGCCTGTACAGGTCGCTGTTGGAATACTGGTAGAAGATTTCAAAACCATTTCCCTGCCCGCTTATTCCCGAGCCGTCTTCACCTTCGTGATCGCCGTAGAGCCCGAGGGACACAAGGGCGCTGAGCCTTTTGTGGTAGGTCCAGGAGAAATCGTCTTCGTACAGGTTGAAGTCGGCCCAGTCGTAGCCCAGGGCCACCTGCAAGGTGTCGATGGACTTGAAGATGCTGTAGCCTGCCGTTCCTACCACGGCCTGCTGGGAGATGGCGTAGTGGTTGAACCCTAGGGAGTCTCCCTTGTGAGCGCGGACGTCTTCGTAACGGACAGTGTCTCTGCTGGTGTAGTTGCCGTAGCTATAGCTCAGTTCTAGGTCTAGAGGCGTACTCCTGTTGAGCCAACTTACAAAGAATTC
The DNA here is from genome assembly GCA_902781185.1 of Fibrobacter succinogenes. Taxonomy (GTDB): domain Bacteria; phylum Fibrobacterota; class Fibrobacteria; order Fibrobacterales; family Fibrobacteraceae; genus Fibrobacter; species Fibrobacter succinogenes_G. The sequence continues at coordinate 2,893 of CACZII010000081.1, read as the reverse complement.
CTTTTCCTGCTCGGGGTTCAGGCCGTCGGCGTTGATGTAGTCGATGCCCTTGCCCAGTTCCAGCAACAGTCCCAGCTGAACGACGTTTTTCTTCAGGGGGTCGCTGAGCAGGGCCAGAAGCCCGAGTTTCGCCTTACGTTGCCCCTCGCCGAATACGGTAAGGTCCGGGGCGTTCTCGTTGAAGCTCAGTATCGGGACGAACAGTGGAATGAAGGGGATAGGGTGGTACTCTTTTTCGGCACCGGCAAGTTCACGCTCTTCCAGCGGCACGAATTTTTTCTCGGGCTTTAGGGGGCTCCCGTGTAACACGATGGGTGCGGCTGGCGGTGCGGCCACCTTGATCTTCAGCGTGTCACGCACTTCTATCTGGAAGGTGCTGTCCCGTTCGGCGAGGACTGCTTCCGGTGTGCACAGGGAGTCTCCGGGGTCGCAAGCGGTCCAGAGGGTGTCGGGGACGACGACGGAACTGTCCCGGAAGGTCACGACGACGCTGTCCCGAGTAATGGAATCTGCGGCTGCGTTATGATAGGGTAACTTATAAAGAGAAAAACCATCCTGGTCGTACTGCGTAAAGTACAGTGTGTCGTTCCCGAGCACAGGGGTGAAGGCTCCGCCCGTGACGTTGGTGAGGGGGCGCTCTGCACCGGTGGCGAGGTTCTTCTCTATCAGGTTGAAAATGCCGTTTCGGTTGCTGGCGAAAATCATGGTCTCGTTGTCGAGCCAGTTGCCGTCGCGCTCGTCAAAGAGGGTGTCGCTTACCACCTTGAAATTTTTGCCGTCGCTGTCGATGAGGGCCATGCCGCGGTGGACATCGTCGAAGAAGCCGAACAGGATGCGCTTGCCGTCGGGGCTGACTTTGGGGCTGTAGATGTTGAAGTACTTGAATTTGCTGTCGGGAGTGAAAAGGTCTACGGGGTCTTCGGCAGTGAGTTCGCTGAAGTCGGCGCTGAAGGGAACCTTGCTCAGCACGAAGCGGGTGGAGCTGGTCTCACGGCGGGCAAATATCACGAATTTCCCGTTGGGGTCAAAGGCAGGGAAGATGGCATCAGCCAGGTGGGTCAAAAAGTGTTCGTTCTTGCTGGTGTCGCTTACGGCGATGTCGAAGTGGGCGCGGCCGTCTTTGTCGCGGTTCTTGAAGGAGACGTAGGCGAGGATGGGGCCTTTCACGCTGTCTTCGTAGACGTCGATGCCCTTGTCGAACCAGGGCTTCTTTGCCTTGAATCCGGTCTTGGCGTAGTCCGAGATGTCAATGAGGTTGGAGTCGGCGCTGTCGCTGCTGTCGCTATCGCTTTTTTCGATGGCGATGTCTCCAATTTCCACGCCTGCGACAGTGTCCGCCTTTGTTGCGGCGGAGTCCGCCTTCGTCTCTTCAATGGGCATCTTGAATACAGCACCGTCGAACCAGGGCCCGCCGAAGTTGGATACACCGTAAAGGTTTCCGCCTGCTACCACAGGGAAATCCTGCCAGAAGGCGTTTTCGGTAATCTTGGTTCCTTCGACGACTTGCCCGAGGGAATCTTTTTGTGCCTGGTAGTGTTCCGTAATTTCTTTTTTCCAAGCTTCGTAGAGTTCCGTTTCCGAAATGCCCAATACTTTCTGGATGGCACCCGAAAGGGTCACGCGGTAGGGTTTGGAAAGTTCCTTCCAGATTTTGGGGATGGCGTCTTCGCCGTAATGCCTTGCGATGTAGCGCACCAGGCTGAACCCTTGGGTGTAGGGTCCCAGTTCTCCTTCTAGGGAATTGTCCGAAAAGTCGTGCATGTATTCCAGGGGCAGCAGGTCGTCGTTCAGGGCTGCCGTACGGAGCAGCATGTCTCGGTGGGTATCCCAGGCATCAAAGCCCATGCGGCTGGATTCGAACTGGGCGGTGCCCTCGGCAAACCACAGGGGCTGCAGGGTGAAGGGAACCATGGTGGCAAAGTCGCTGATGACCCGCTCGTTGTAGTAGTCCGTGTAGCCGAACTGGAAGCCGTAAAGGTTGGGAGGCAGCTTGGAACCGCTCTCGATGCTCACCAGGTGGCTGAATTCGTGGGTGACCACGTCGGCGACCCAGCCGTGGCTGCTGCGGATCTTGAAATCCCAGTTGGTGAGCCACAGGTTGATGGAATTTTCGGCCGGGATGGCGGCACCATTGCTGTATAGGGCGTTGTTCAGGACTGCGCTAATTCGGGGGAGGGGCTTGTTGTAACGGGTGACAACGGAATCGTAAACTGCTTCGGCGTAGGTCGCTACGGTAGAGGCATGGTCCGAGTATTCGGCAGGGTAGATGAACTGGAAGTGTTCCGTGCCTGCGGTTTTCCAGTCGATGTGGCTCTGGTTACCGTAAAAACCGGCTGCCAGAGCAGCACCCGAAAACACGAGCAAAGCACGTAAAAAAGAAAACATCGGTAACAATTTAGGAATTTAGAGACAAGAAAACCACCTGATGGATCAGGTGGCTTGTAAAACATTTGCTGAGAATGACGGTTCCCTTTGGAAAACCGTGTCGCCCTTACGGTGTGGGCTTGGTGAGCCCCATGGCCTTGTCGAGACCTTCGACAAGCTTGCCTCCCTTGATGACCTCGAATCCGCCGGTGTAGCCCCAGTGGGTCCAGGGAATCTGCAGGGTGTCGCAGATTTCACGCATGGCGGTCAGGTAGTTCAGGCGGTCCTGGGCGGTAGAGCGCAGGTTGTAGGCGCCGAACTCGTTGATGATGACAGGGACCTTGTTCTCGACAGCCCAGGCCTTTGCCTTGTAGACTGCGTTCATGATTGCTTCTTTATTTCCGGTCTTGTAGTAATTCAGCACGTTGTTCTTGACCCAGGTGGGGGTAGTGCTTGAAAGTCCAAGTTCCGAAGAGTATTCGGGCCATTTCGCCTTGTCGTAGGGGAAGGGTATGTTCTTGAGGTCCTT
>CACZII010000080.1 GCA_902781185.1 Fibrobacter succinogenes | reverse complement strand
TGAAGGACTTTATGCCCACGGCGGAGACCTTGGTGACCCTGCTTATGGTGCTTAGTATTGTGCTTCTGGTGGTGGCGGCCCTAGGGTTTTCCCTGCCTAAGCAGTTTACCCATGTGCTGGTGGCTATAAAGCTTTTGAAATGGGTGCCCGAGGGAGAGACCGCCGAGTCTGCTGAACCGCCCATGAGTCCGAAGACCAAGAAAATCCTGGCGGTTGTAGTTGGATTGGTGGTTCTCCTCGCTTTTTGCGTTTTTGGAATCCGGAGCTGTGCGGAACATTTTGAGGCTCGCACCATGAAGTCGATTCAAGAAGAACTGAATGCGGGCGCTCTCGAATATATCCAGTCGCAGCGTGCCTATTTCAATAAGAAAAAGACGCTAGGAACGGTGGCCCAGCTAGGGTTGGATTCTATTCCTGCGGGAAAGTATTTCTCCTTTAAGGCCCGCAAGAACAGCATTGTGGCAGAGTCATTGGTGGATATCGGGAATTGTCCTGCTGGAAGCCAGTGGAGTGTCCAGGCCAGTACTTCTGGATTCTTCCAGAAGGAACTGAAATTTTTCTGCCTGATGCCCAAGAATCCGGAATGCTTGAAAATTGCGCCGGATCTGAAAAATCTGGTACGCCAGCGCTGATTTTTTTATACTTTGGTGTAGGATTGAGCTCCCGTGTAACGGGAGTAGGCTTTTGTTATAGAAAAAGGATTTTATGCAGCAGTATCTAGACTTGTTGAAGGATATCATGGACAATGGCGTGGATCGTTCCGACCGTACGGGTACGGGTACCCGTTCCGTTTTTGGCCGCCAGAACCGCTACGACCTATCTAAGGGTTTCCCCTGCCTTACCACCAAGAAACTTCACCTGCGCAGTATCATTCACGAACTGCTGTGGTTTTTGAAGGGCGATACCAACATCAAGTACCTTCACGACAACAAGGTGACCATCTGGGACGAATGGGCCGATGAGAACGGCGATTTGGGTCCGGTGTATGGTCATCAGTGGCGTAGCTGGCCCACTCCTGATGGCGGTCACATCGACCAGATTCAGAATCTGATTGAAAGTCTCAAGAATAATCCCGATTCCCGGCGTCATCTGGTGTGTGCCTGGAACGTGGCCGAGGTGAACAAGATGGCCCTGCCGCCTTGCCACTGCTTGTTCCAATTTTACGTGGGTGGTGTAGGGGAGTCCGGCAAGCGCAAGCTCAGTTGCCAGCTTTACCAGCGTAGCGCCGACATGTTCCTGGGAGTGCCCTTCAACATCGCGTCTTATTCCCTGCTGACTATGATGCTCGCTCAGGTCTGTGGTTACGAGGCTGCTGAATTCGTGCATACCTTTGGCGACCTTCACCTGTACAGCAACCATTTTGACCAGGCCAAGGAACAGCTTTCCCGCACGCCTCGCAAGCTCCCTACCATGAAGATGAATCCCGATGTGAAGGACCTGTTCGAGTTCAAGTTCGAAGATTTTGAACTCACCGATTACGACCCGTGGCCCACCATCAAGGCTCCGATAGCTGTGTAATTTTTAATGTGTAGTGTGGAATGGGTAATTTATGCTGATTTCTGCTATTGTTGCTGTTTCCGAGAATAATGTCATCGGTCGTGACGGGCACCTGCCTTGGCATCTGTCCGCTGACCTTAAACGTTTTAAGGCTATTACCACCGGCCATTCCATTATCCTTGGTCGCAAGAATTACGACGATATCGGTCGCCCCTTACCGAACCGCACCAACTACGTGCTGACCCGTCAGGAAAACTTTATGGCTCCCGGATGCATCGTGTGCTCATCCCTGGATGCAGCGATAGCTAAGGCGGAGGCTGCAGGGGAGACGGAATGTTTTATTATCGGCGGTGCAGCTGTCTACCGTGAGGCCATGCCCAAGGTGAAAAAGCTTTACTTGACCAAGGTGCTATCAAATGTAGAAGGCGACGTATTTTTCCCGGAATGGGGGAACGGCTGGCGCAAGGTCAGTGAAGAAAAATTCCCTTCCGACGAGAAGAACGATTTCGAGACGCTGTTCCAGGTGTGGGAACGCGACTAGCTTTTGACGGGGAGGTGCTATGATTGAGTTCAACGAGTTCTACAAGTTGGCTGCAGCGCTGGGCATTGGCTTTATCATCGGCATGCAGCGCGAAAAGTCCTACTCCGAAAGTGCTAGCCGTCACCCGGCAGGCGTGCGCACTTTCTCTATCATAAGCCTCTGCGGCGCCCTGGCTTCGTTCCTTGCGGAGCTTATGAATTCCGTGGCCCCCTTCATTACGGGATTCGTTGTGGTTGGGCTCCTGCTGGTGGCAAGCCATGTGGCTCACGGCTTTGTAAACAAGGAAGAGGACGGCCTTACTACCAGTTTCGCTCTAATTGTGGTGTATTTCTTGGGTGCTCTCTGCTGGTACAACCGGCTGCTGGAATCCTGTATACTGATGATTGTCATCGTGTGGCTGTTGACCTTGAAACGGCAGCTCCACGAATTTGCCTCCCGCATTTCTACCGAAGACATTATCGCCACGGTGAAGTTTGCGGTTATATCCCTGATGATTTTACCCTTTTTGCCTAACCAGGCCTACGGACCTGCTGGGCTTGAGGTTCTGAACCCCCATACCATCTGGTTGTTTGTGGTCTTTATCAGTGGTATCGGCTTTGTGGGCTATATCTTGATTAAGCTGGTGGGGCCCGGGAAGGGCATCTGGCTTACGGGGCTTCTGGGTGGTCTTGCAAGCAGTACCGCCCTGACGCTGAATCTGGCGGGTCGTAGCCGTGAGAACGAGGACTATGCGGGAAACTTTACGCTGGGAATCGTGCTCAGCTGGGCGGTCATGTATGTGCGGCTGTACCTGATCTGTGTGGTGTTGGTTCCGGAACTTGCCAAGCCCTTGGCGCTCCCGCTACTGCTGCCTGCGGTGCCGGCCCTGCTTTATGCCCTGTACTTGAAGATCCGGGAGAACATGGACCACAAGGCTAAAACCAGCACTTTCAATAACCCCTTCAACCTGCTCCCGGCTATCAAGTTTGGCATAGTGTTTACGGCGGTGATGTTCGTGGCCAATGCTGCCCGTGTGTACCTGGGGTCGGGCGCCCTTCTGGCCTGCAGTTTTCTGGGCGGTGCCGCCGAGATGGATGCGGTGGCGTTCTCCCTTTTGGATATGAGCATGAAGGCTGGCTTGCCTATTCGGGAACTGGTGCTCTCGCTCCTGTTTGCAAGCCTTGCCAACACCCTTACCAAGGGTGGCCTGGTGTGTGTGCTAGGCGCAAAGTCCATGCGTCGCCCCATAATCCCTGCGGTGGTGTTGATTGGCCTCTGCACGGCGGGACTTATCGGCTTTTACCTGTAAAAATTTCCATAGGCGCTTGCCCAAAGCCCCTAAAGACTTTATTTTTTGTAGGACAGGGCAGCTCTAAAAATTGCTTTGATGAAAAAAATTTGAGCGAAACCGAGGGCAGGCAGGAACGAAAAGTGGCGAATACTGGAGGTATTGGGCACTTTGAGTGACGAAACTGCACGAAGCGTTGCAGCCAAATTTTTGAAAATGAATTTTTAGAGGGGCCCGTAATAATAGAGAGGTTCTTATGCGAGTATTCGTCACCGGCGGAACGGGTTTTATCGGTCACTATGTGGTTCGTGCCCTTTTGGAAAAGGGCCACGAGGTGGTCATTGCCACAAGGCACCCCAATAAGGTCCCGAGCCTGCGTTCCCAGGCCAGCGTAAGCTTCGTAGAAGCCTCCCTTACGGATTTCGAAAAGCTTGCCAAGGGGCTTGAAGGCTGCGACGCCTGTATTCATATCGCTCTTGGTTGGGGTGAGACTCCCAGCACCATGCTGATGAACGATACCCGTGCCACTGTGTTCCTGCTGGAAAGCGCCGCCAAGGCGGGCTGCAAGAAGTTCATCTACACTTCCAGTACGGCTGCTATGGGTGTGATGCGCCCCTCTATGCGCGAGGTCACCAGCAATTTGCCTCTGGACCTGTACGGCGCCACCAAGGCGGCAGGGGAGGCTTATGTGCTTGGCTTCCGCAAGGGCTACGGTGACCAGTTCCCTGAAGTGACTATGAAACGCAACATCATCCGTCCGGGCTACACCTTCGGCAACCCCGCGTTCCCCGACGGATGTTCCCAGCCGGACCGCCGGTTCTTTGAAATGGCCAAAGCCGTCAAGGAAGACAAGGACATTCATATCGTCAAGAACGACGGTACCCAGTTTATCCACGCAAGCCAGCAGGCCAGTCTCTACATGAACCTCTTGGAATCCGACAAGAACGAAGAGATTTACCTTGGGCTCGGTGATGTGTGGATTAGCTGGAAAGAGATTGCGGAACTGATGGTGGCCCAAAAGCCTGGCTGCAAGTCCAAGATCATAGAGCGCGACCTAGGCTGGGATGACGATCCCATGCGCTTTGAAGTACAAAAAATCAAAGACCATTTTGGTCTGGTCTTTGATGCTCATGATTTTCTGGAAGGCCACGTAAAGTGGACTTATAGTCAAGTATAGACTATTCCTTTTCCAGGCAATTATCCATTGCGGCGATAATCTTTTTCTTGTCCATGTGCTGGCCGATAAAGACCAGACGGTTGGTGCGGTCGCCGTACTTTTCGTCCCAGATGTTGGCCAGCTGCGGATTTTCGCGGAGCAGCTGTTGCTGGACTTCTTTGCTCTCGGCGGCGAACCAGCGGCCAAAATTCTGGGCAGAGGCCTGCTTGCCCGCCTGTTCGAACAGGTAGCTCTCTGTCGGTTCGTCACTGAACCACATGAGTCCCTTGGTACGGATGATGCAACTGGGATAGTCGTCCAGGAATTCCTCGAACTTTTTGCGGTTCACGGGCGGACGGCGTTCGTACACGAAGGTGCTAATGCCGTATTCGTCGCCATGGGGATGGTCCTTGTCGTGGTGATGACCGCAATGGCAGACCCCGTGTTCGTGATCGCAATGGCTGTGGTCTTCTTCATCATGGTCATGATGATGATGCTCATGAGCCTGCCCTGAACTTGATTCAGGGTCATGATCGTGGTCGTCGTGGTCATGGTCATGATGGTGGTGATGTTCATGCTCATCGTGGTCATGGTCATCATCGTCGTCATCGTCCATGTCGTTGTCCGTCTTGTTGAGTTCAATGGCCCAACGGCTGGACTCCGCCACCTTCTCGAAATCGAACAGCTTGGTGTCCAGGACCTCTTTCATGTCCACCTTGCCGAAGTTGGTCTCGATCATCTTTGCGGTGGGCTGCAAGGCTTTGACCACGGCCTTCACGTGTTCCAGGTCGCCCTTGGAGAGCATGTCCACCTTGTTCAGGATAACCGTATTGCAGAATTCGATCTGCTGGATCAAGAGGTTTGCGATGTCTTCTTCTTCCAGGTCCTTAGCAAGGAGCTTTTCGCCACCGCCGAACTCGTCGGCCAGGCGGAGCGCGTCCACCACGGCAGCGATATTGTCCAGGTGGCAGGCCAGACGCTGGCCGTTCTTGCCCTGCAGCTGGCTTCCGGCCATGCAGATGGTCTGGGCAATAGGTACCGGCTCGCAGATGCCGCTGGCTTCAATCAGTATGTAGTCGAACTTGCCCATCTCCAGGATTTCGGCAATCTGTTCCAGCAGGTCAGCCTTCAGGGAGCAGCAGATGCAACCGTTGCTGAGGGGAACTACCTTTCCGGAATCTTCCTTGGTGATGTTTCCGCCTTTCTCGATGAGGGTCTGGTCAATGTTCACCTCGCCGATATCGTTTACGATAACGGCCACGTGGTAGCCCTGCTGGTTGTTGAGGATGTAGTTGAGAAGGGTGGTTTTTCCGGCTCCGAGGTAACCGGTGAGCAGCGTAATAGGTACTGATTTCATTTTGATTCCTTTGAGTTGCAAGCGCCCACTGTTCGTTGTGCAAACAGTGGAGCCTGCTTAAAGTTCGCAGTTCCAGTCTTTTCCGATACCCGAAGTGCCGCGGACTTTTTGGGCCTTTTTTGCCAGCTGGTCCAGCTTGACGCTTCCCAGGTAATCGCGGATGACCCGGTCCAGTTCAGTCCACACGGGGAGCGTGACGCAGATGGCGGCACGCTTGCAGGGGTTCTTCTTGGTGTCCAGGCAGGCGACAGGTGCCACGGATGTTTCCGTCAGGGAGAGAATGTCCCAGACGCTGCATTCTTTTGGGTTGCACTTGATCCTGTAACCACCGGCTTTTCCACGGGCGCCTTCCAGAAGGCCGCTCCTGACAAGAGTCCCGAGAATCCCTTCTAGGTATTTCTCGGAAATCTGCTGTCGGGCGGATAAATCCTGTAACTTTACGAACTCGTCTCCCTTTTGGGAGGCGAGGTCGATCATAACCCTCAAGGCATAACGGCCCTTGGTGGAAATGCGCATGGCTTGTGGCTCGGTTTACAGTTCAGGCTGCTTGCCGGTGAGGCGCACGAAGATTTCTTCGTACTTGGCCAGCGTGTTCTTCACGACTTCAGGCGGAATTTCCGGACCCGGATAGGTTTTGCCCCAGTCGAGAGTTTCGAGCCAGTCGCGAACGTACTGCTTGTCGAAGCTTTCCTGGTTCTTGCCCACCTGGTACTTGTCTGCCGGCCAGTAACGGCTGGAGTCCGGAGTCAGCACTTCGTCGATCAGGATGGTTTCGCCATCGATTTCACCGAATTCGAACTTGGTGTCGGCGAGGATGATGCCCTTGGAGGCTGCGTAGTCGCGAGCCTTCGTGTAGATGTCGAGGGACATGTCACGGAGAGTGGTGGCGACCTTTTCGCCAACGATATCGAAAGTCTGTTCGAAGCTGATGTTTTCGTCGTGGCCAACGTCGGGCTTGGTGCTCGGCGTGTAGAGCGGCTTTTCCAGCTTCTGGCAGAGCTGCAGGCCTTCGGGGAGAACGTGACCGCAGATCTTACCGGTCTTCTGGTAGTCCTTCCAGCCGGAACCCACGATGTAACCACGCACGATGCATTCCACGGAATGGCGGTTGGCCTTCTTCACGATCATGGAACGGCCGCGGAGGTAGTCGGCGTGCTTCTTGAGCACGGCCGGGTATTCGTTCACGTCGGCCGAAAGCTGGTTGAGGATTTTGCCCTTACCAGGGATCGGGGTGGGGAGCACCACGTCAAAAGCGGAAAGACGGTCGCTGGCGACCATCAGGAAGCTGTCGCCCAGGTCGTACATGTCGCGTACTTTGCCCTGGTGGAACAGCGGAACTTCGGTAATGGGGGTTTCAAATTTTAAGCTCATAGTGAGTCCAAAGATAGAAAAAAGACAAAAAAGGGGCAAGCCTGCCCCTATCTAAAACAGCGTGCCCGTAGTCACGGACACGTGGTATATTTTTTATCCGCAGAAACTGCTGCTTTTTGCATCTTCGAACCATTCGTCTCTATCTGCGTCATCTTCTGTTTCTTCTTCGGAGGTCACAAGAATGGAACCTTCACAGGTTGCGTTCTCTTCTTCTGCAGCACTTTCTTGGCATACGCTTTCCATGACCATATTGGTTCTCGTTTCTGTAACGATAGTAAGCGTTGAACCTGACCAGGTATAGGTTTTCTTTTCATCCATCATTCCTGCTATGTTCCCTTCGACCACCCAAGTGTTGTCGGTCTTTTCGAAGTCACACTTGTTTTCTTTAGCTTCCGAACCCGATGATTCCGGCTCGCTTGCGTTGGCCTTGATTTTCAAGTCCTTTTCGTCTGTGCATGCATCCTTGATATCCTTGAGGGTCTTGTCATCAATTTCGACTGTATTTGTTGCGAATTTTTGCCAATGCTTTCCTCCTTCGCAGATACCGCCATTGGAGTATTGCTTACACAAATCTGCACTCTTGTAGTCAGATGCAACTCTCATTCTATAGATTTTGATAGAATCTCCGTCTTCGGTCCATTCATAGAATTGACGATAATCTTCGCCTTCAGTTTCAGTAATCCAAAGCCCTTCACTGATGTCGCAGTAAACCTTGGCTCCATCATTTTCGCCGGAAGAGCCACCGTCATTGTCACCGGACGGGGTCTTACCGCCTTTGTCGCCGGAGGGATCTTCGGAATTGCCGGACTTGCCGGAATCTTTTCCGCCTTCTTTGACCCATTCACCTGCTTCGCAGGTATAATAGGCGTTGTCATCTTTTACGTAGGCGTAGGTACCTTCGGCGGTCTTGGTGCAAAGTCGTTTGCTCATAGTATTCTCCTTGGATAAGTTAACCTATAGTGAATGTAAGAAAAAGAGCCCGCTTTGGCTAATATTTTTGAAAGGATTTGTGTTTTGGGGGTGATTTGGGTGCCTTATGCCGCAAAATTTTTAAATTTGGCGCATGAAATTCCCGATTGTAGCCCTGTTGAGTCTCTGCTTTGCGGTCTCCGCCTTTGCTGCCAGGTACAGCACCGACACCCGCTCGGGTTTTCTGACCAGCTGTCTCTCGGGTGCCGACAAGCCGGTGTGCGAATGCGTGCTGCAGAAGCTGGAATCCAAGTACAGCGAGTCGGCCTTCAAGAAAATCGAGGCCCAGATGCTCATGGGCCAAGACGTCTCTAACTACGTGGACTTTATCGTATCGGCAAGCAAGAAATGCAGTGCCGGCCGTTCCGCCGGAGCTGCCTCGGGTTCGCTGGTAGCCGCCGTTACGCCAGCCAAGCCTGCTCCTGCCGCAGTACAGTCCGTGCCAACGTCCACCGAAACGGCGCCTGCGTCTTCCTCCACACAGGCAAACTCGCAGCCTACAAAAATTTCCGCCACCGACATGATGCTTTTGCAGATGCTCCTGAACAACCAGGCTTTCAAGGATTCCTTCGTGGTGGAATGTACCAAGGAGGGGGGCAAGTTCCTGGGGGCTGCCCAGTCTAAGAAGTCCTGCCAGTGCGCCTACGACCACATGCTGCAAAACGATTCCCTGTTATACCTGCTGATGCGTTCCATGAACGCGAATGGCGAGGTGACGGATTTCGAGAAGCTGAGCTACCGCCTGATTCTGCCTTGCCTGCCCGAACGCTTTACTCCTGAGATGGAGGCGTTCCTCCAGAAGGCCTGTTTGGAATCGGTGCGGGCAGGTAACAAGACCCGCTGCGCCTGCGCTGTCAAGGAAATCAAGAAGTCCTATACCATCCAAGAACTGCTTCAGGATATCTTGCTGGATCAGGAAAGCTTCAAAATAAAATTGATTAGGAAGGTGGGCAAGTGCGTTGCCCTGTAAAGCGAGGATGTTACTTTGTTCGAGTCCCTATTCCAGAAATACCCCTTCTTCCGCGCAGTCCCTTGCATCCTTTGTATGGCGATTATTTTTAAGCTGTCTTCGCTGACCAATGAACAGCTAGAAGACTTTCCTCAGATTTGGGATAAGCTGGCCCACTTTCTGGAATACGCTACCCTTGCGGGCTGTTACGCCATGGTCTGGACGCGAAACGAATGGTCCAAGCGGCAGTGGCTCCGGGTGCTGATTGTGGGGGCGCTTGCCCTGGCTTACGGCTGTACCGATGAATACCACCAGAGCTTCGTGGAAGGCCGCGATTGCAGTGCCCTGGACCTGGTAGCAGACTTGACCGGTGGCTTGTTTGGGGGTGTGGTGTATGCGGTCATTACGCGGATCTTGAACCGCTTTGACCCGGTGCCTGAAAAAGAGAAAAGTCTGCAGTAGAAAGTGTCATCCTCACGTTTTCCGGCCAACGTCATCCTGGAGGGGTGTAACCCCGACGGGATCCATACGGTTCATTTTAAAGTCGGTATAAAAAATATGGATTCTCCTTCGGAGAAAGACGTTTTGGCTAATGTGTCATTGCGAGGGGCGTCAAGCCCCGTGGCAATCTCTATTCAAATTCGCCGAGTAATATTATCTCTCGGTGTAGTTTAATCCCGAACTTCTCGGCTACTTTACTTTGTACGTACTCGCTTAGGTTCTTGATGTCTTGGGCGGTGGCGCTACCGGCATTCACGATGAAGTTGGCGTGTAACGTACTGACCTCTGCACCGCCTATGCGGTAGCCCTTGAGGCCTGTCTGCTCGATGTAGTAGCCGGGGGCGACTTGTGTAGGCGTGGCGGCGGCGCCGGCATCTAGCCGCTTGAAGGTGGAACCGGCGTTGGGCATGTTCAGGGGTTGGGTCGCCTTGCGCTTGGCCATGCACTCTGCCAGTTCGGTTTCAAGGTCCGCAACAGCCTTGCCCAGGCTTGCGGCGTCTTGTAGCTGGAATGTGGCCGCGAGGATGACCTTTGCGCCTTTGTCATTCCGGTTGCACTCTGAGAAAATACTCTGTCGGTACCCGAATTCACAATCTGCTGCGGACAACTCGCAGATGTTTCCGTCGTTGTCGAGGACTGTCACCTGCATGCAGCAGCTCCCGATTTCCTCTCCGTAGGCGCCGGCGTTCATGTACACGGCCCCGCCCAAAGTTCCCGGGATTCCCGCCAGCTTGTGTATGCCGGCGTAGCCCTGCTTTAGGGTGTGGCGGGCGAACCTACCCAGGGGCGAGCCTGCTCCGACTTTGAACTTTCCGCCCCCTAGGTCCACGATTTCCGAAAACTCTCCGGTAAGGGAGATGACCACGCCTTCGTAACCCCTATCCGAAACCAGAAGGTTGGTCCCGTTTCCCAGAATAAAATAGGGGAGAGACTTTTCCCGAGCCAGTGAAAGGGCGCTTTTCAGGTCGTCCAAGTGCTCGGTCTTGACAAAAAAACGGGCCGGACCGCCTACCTTGAAGGAGGTGTGCACGCTCATCGGCTCGTTTTCCAAGATAACCATGGTCTAAATATAGGATTTACTATAATTCTAACAGATGACCGACGAAGAGTTGAAACAGTTCAAGGACGCCCTGTCCATCACGGCGGTAGCCCGTTCCTTGGGTATAGAAGTTGTCCGGGGCAAGTGCCGCTGTGCCTTCCCGAGCCGTCATGCCCATGGCGACAGGACCCCGTCGGTCTCCATTTCCGAAGAGAAAGGCTATTTTCGCTGCTGGGTCTGCGACGATGTCCGCGGCGACGTAATTTCCCTGGTGCAAAAGTACAAGGGCTGTTCCTTTATGGACGCCCTGAACTACCTTCGCGAAACCTTCCCGTTCCTGGCTCCGGCGAACAAGCCTACTCCGGCGAACAAGTCTGCTATTGGCCCCTATCATAACGCAGCCGCCCAAACTCCTCAGGAAATCTACGCCACGGAACCCATGCCCATGCCAGAGAGCGTCGCCACCGAGGAACTGGTCAGCGAAGACGAACGCAAAAAGATTATCCTGAATTTCTTGAAGATGCTTTCACCGGTAGACGGCACCCAGGCCGCCGCCTGGCTTATGGGGCGCCGTATTTTTAAGCCCGTGTGGAACAAGATGCTCCTCAGGACCATCAAGGACTATGGCCTCTTGAATCAGACCCTCAAGGACACCTACAGTATGGATGTTTTGCAGTACGTGGGCCTGTTCAACGAGAAGGGAAACCTGAAGTTCTATAAGCACCCGCTGATTTTCCCGTACCTGGACACCCAGCGCAGGGCTTTCTATTTCCAGTCCCGGGCGCTGGAAAGTTCTGTGATTCCCAAGGAGATGAACCTACGGGGCACAGTGCCTTACCCGTACAACATGTCGGCTCTGGACGAAAAGCCCGGTTGGGTTTACCTGTGCGAGGGTGTGGTGGACACACTCACCTTTTTAGGCCAGAAAATCGACGCGGTAGGCATACCCGGCGTACGCAGTTTCAAGGTGGAATGGCTACCTTTGTTCAAGAACAAGAATGTGGTGCTGTGCATGGACAAGGATAACGCTGGCCGCGAGGCTACCAAGTATTTGCAAGAGGTATTTGGCAATGCCGGTATCCGCACGATTGTGCTGGGTGAGGGAATGGAACATCTGGAGTCTTCCATGAAAGAGGGTGAAGACGTGAACGACTGGTTTGGCGGAAAAAGGTAACCTATGGCTTTTCAGAAATGTAAGGAAATCATCGATAAGATCAGGGGCAACCTGGTTTTCAAGATTTTCAAGGGAATCTACGGGTTTATCAATTTCCTGTTGCGCTGCGCTATCCTGATTCTCATCATCTATTCGGCGGTGTTCAGCATCGTGGCCTCTGTGGCACTTTATAAGGCCTTTGTCTACGGTTATAACCTTTATGACGGCGTACAGTCCTTGAAGGACACCCAACCCGAGATGAGCCGCTACATGCAGGCCCTGGTGGATTCCAATCCGGCGGTGGAAATCAAGCATAAGTATGTGCCGCTGGATTCCATAAGTCCCTACCTGCAGAAGGCTGTTATCGCCAGCGAAGATGCGGGGTTCTATTTCCACCCGGGCTTTGACGTGAACGCTATTGCCGAGGCGTTGAACGCCAACAAGATGTCGGGCAAGACCAAGTTTGGCGGGTCCACCATCACCCAGCAGCTGGCCAAGAACCTCTTCTTGAGCGGGGAACGCTCCTGGGAGCGCAAGTTCAAGGAGCTGGCCTATGCCCTGTTGATGGAACACGAGCTGGGCAAGGACCGTATTTTGGAGCTATACTTGAATTACGCCCAGTGGGGCAAGGATATTTTCGGGTGTCAGGCGGCTTGTTCCACCTACTACAAGAAGAGTTGTAGCAAGCTCAGCGTAGACCAGGCCATCAATCTGGCCGCCATGCTGGCGAGCCCGGGCAAGCACCACCCCAACATGCGGGAGAGCCAGTTCATGGCTAAGCGCCGGGCGGTCATCTACCAGAACATGTTCCCCAAGAAAGACAGCCTGCTGGTGGATTCCCTGAGGCAGCTGATGGCGCCGCCGCCGGCAGAACCTGTGGCGACCCCCGCCGAGCCCGCTACACCGGCGTCTACTTCCGAGGCTTCAGTTCCCGAGAACCCGGAGTAGTTCTTCTTTTTCCACAAGCCCGTCTTGTACAAGCCGGCCTGCGTATTGCCGCAGGGTGCCGTCGGCGTAGGTTCCGTCGGGCCGCAACAGCTCAAGTGCGGCGATACGGCCACCGTTCTTTTTCCGCAGGAGCCTTTGGGCGACTGTGCCCAGCAGGGAGTCCTGCAGCGAGGCTTTGGAAATTCCTAGGTCTTGGAGCCTTGCAAAGGCCCCCATTGCGCTGTTGGTATGTAACGTGGAGAGCACCAAGTGGCCTGTTTGGGCGGCGCGGAGCGCAATGCGGGCCGTTTCTTCGTCCCGGATTTCGCCAACCAGGATCACGTCCGGGTCTTGCCGCAGTATGGAGCGGAGCGCCGCGGCGAAGGTGAACCCGCATTTCTCGTTGACCTGCACCTGGTTTGCGCCGGAGAGGCTGTATTCCACCGGGTCTTCAATAGTTGTCACATTAATCTTTTTGCCGATGATTTCCCGCAGGCCTGCGTACAGCGTGGTGGTCTTGCCGCTCCCGGTGGGGCCTGTTATCAGGAACAGCCCTTGGGGCATGGCGAAGATCTGCCGGAGTTCCCCAAGAATCTTTGGGCTGAACTGTAGGCCCTCTAGAGTGCCGCCTTCGTCTTTGGCGGGCAAGAGCCGTAGTACGCAGGTTTCGCCAAACTGTACCGGCAGAGTGCTGAGCCTTATGCGCACGGTTCCTGTTACACTCTGGAACTTGAAACTTCCGTCGTGGGGGATTCTCTTGTCGGTAATGTCCACTTGGGCGAGTAGCTTTAGGCGTACAAGAATTGGGTCCTTCAGCCAGCCGGGCAGGCTCCTGTGGAACTGCAGCAGGCCGTCAATGCGGAACCGCACCTTCAGTTCTTTTTCGGTAGGTTCCAGATGGATGTCGCTGGCGTGCTGCTCTAGTGCCTTGTCGATAAGGCTGTCTACCAGGTTTATCACGGGTTCCGATTCCCAGGAGTTTGCCTTGCCCTCTTGCAGGGCTTCTGCTTGGTCGGCGAAGCTTGCCCGTATAGTCCGGAGAACCTCTGCCTCGGTCATGGGGCAGGGGATTACAGGGCCGTTCTGTGTGAACCGTAGACGCCCAAGGAGCATCTCGTCGTAGGGGTTGGCCATCCCAAGATACAGGGCGGCAGGGTCGCCCCCTTCGGGAGTGGCAAGTGGAATGGTCAGGTGGGCTTTGCACCAGGCGTTGCTAAAAATCATGCCGCTGAAAATACAAAACACTGGTTTATAAAAACCAGTTTTTTGGTAAGTCAAGCTGATTCCGGGTCAAGCCCGGAATGACGCAGGAGGGGGAGCCCGGAATGACGATGAAAAAAAGTCCGGCTTGAGTCCGGACTTTTTATAAGCTTTTCGATTAGGTTTTA
>CACZII010000079.1 GCA_902781185.1 Fibrobacter succinogenes | reverse complement strand
GAAATCGAGCGCCTTATCCAGATTCTCTGCCGCCGTAAAAAGAACAATCCGGCCCTCATCGGCGAACCCGGTGTAGGTAAGACCGCCATTGTGGAAGGCCTTGCCCAGAAGATCGTTCAGAAGAAGATTCCGGAACTCCTCATGAACAAGCGTGTGGTGACTCTGGATGTGGCCGCCATGGTGGCGGGCACCAAGTACCGCGGCCAGTTCGAGGAACGTGTGAAGGGGCTCATCATGGAGCTCCAGCGTGTGGACAGCTCCGTCATTTTGTTCATTGACGAACTCCACACCATCGTTGGCGCAGGTGGCTCCGAAGGCAGCCTGGACGCCTCCAACATTTTCAAGCCGGCGCTGGCCCGTGGCGAACTCCAGTGTATCGGCGCAACCACAATTGATGAATACCGCAAGTACATCGAGAAGGACGCCGCCCTGGAACGTCGTTTCCAGACCATCGTGGTGAACCCGCCTAACGCCGAAGACTCCATCTTGATTCTGGACGGGCTCCGTGCCAAGTACGAGGCCCACCACAAGGTGCGTTACACTCCCGACGCCGTCCGTGCAGCGGTCCTTTTGGCGGAACGCTACATCAGCGAACGTTTCTTGCCCGACAAGGCTATTGACGTGCTGGACGAGACCGGCGCAAGGGTCCGTCTCGATTCCATCTGCATCCCTCAAGACCTGAAGGACATGGAAGAGGAACTGGCGGAAACCAAGCGGCAACTGGACGATGCCGTGGCCAACCAGAATTTTGAAACGGCAGCCTCCCTCAGGGACAAGACCGAAGAACTGGAAAAGCAGGTGATGGAACGCCGCGAAGCCCTTTCTGCCGACAAGGATTCCGAAGCCGTTCCTGTGGTAGACGAGAACGCCATTCGCGACTGCATCAGCAAGATGACAGGTATTCCCGTGAGCCGCCTTGCCGGTGAAGAAGCCAAGAAGCTTCTGCACTTGGGAGACGAAATCAAGGAGCGCGTCATTGGGCAAGACCAGGCCGTAGATGCCGTGGTCAAGGCCATCCGCCGTACCCGCGCAGGCATCCGCGACACCAAGCGCCCCATGGGCAGTTTCTTGTTCCTGGGCCCCACTGGCGTGGGCAAGACAGAGCTTGCAAAAGTTTTAAGCTTAAGCCTTTTCGGCAGCGAAGATTCCATGATCCGTATCGATATGAGCGAATACATGGAAAAGCACAGCATCAGCCGCCTTATCGGTGCGCCTCCGGGATACGTTGGCTTCGAGGAAAGCGGCGGACAGCTCAGCGAAAAGGTCCGCAAGCGCCCCTACAGCGTGGTCTTGCTGGACGAAATTGAGAAGGCTCACCCCGATGTCTATAACCTGCTCCTGCAGATTCTGGACGACGGTATCCTTACCGACAGCTACGGCCGAAAGATCAACTTCAAGAACACCATCATCATCATGACCAGCAATGCCGGCGCCCGCGAGGTCCGTCACAGTTCTGGCATGGGATTCACCAAGATGGGGGAGACCGACGACTACGAGCGTATGGAAACTGCCATCCGCGAAGAAGTCAAGCGCGTGTTCTCGCCGGAATTCTTGAACCGTATCGACGAGCAGATCGTGTTCCGCCCCCTATCCAAGGCAGACTTGGTCTCCGTGGTGGACATCCAGCTCTCTTTCTTGCAGAAGAACCTCTCCGAAAGGGGAATCCTCCTGGAAGTCACGCAAGAGGCCAAGGAAGTCATCGTCAACAGCAATTACGATTCCGCTTTGGGAGCCCGTCCCATCCGCCGTTCTATCCAGAACATGGTGGAAGACGAGATTGCCGAAGGGCTTTTGCTCGGTACCATGACGGACTTTTCCACCATCACCATCGGTGTGAAAGACGGCAAGCTTTCCTTTGCCTGCGAGAAAATTCCCGAAGACGGAACAAATCCCGCCTAGATGCAGGCGCGAACCTGCGTAGGATCCGCAAAATTCCGCTTAGCAAGCGGAATGTAACATATTTCACACATTTAGGCCCCGCCTAATTAGCTATCTTTACGGCCGAAATTTAACAATCAACCTCAAGAGGCTTAAAATGGCTAAAATTCCTGCAGTTCTTATCTTCGGCGCTCCCGGTTCCGGCAAGGGTACCGTCGGCGCAAAGCTCGCTGCTACCACTTCCCTCAAGCACATTTCCACGGGCGACATCTTCCGTGGCATTGCTCCTTCCAGCGAATCCGGCAAGCTCCTGGCTTCCTATTCCAGCAAGGGCCTCTTGGTTCCCGACGAAGCCACTGTGGAAATCTTCGGCCGCTTCATCGAAGGCCTGGTGAACACCAACAAGGTGAACCCGGACAAGGACACCCTCCTTCTCGACGGCATTCCCCGCACTGTCGCCCAGGTCAAGCTCATCGAATCTGTGGTTGACGTGAAGCACATCTTCGTGCTGGACATCAAGGACGAAAAGACCATCGTGGCCCGCCTCCTGAACCGCGCCAAGATCGAAGGCCGCAAGGATGACGCCGACGAAGCCGTCATCAAGAACCGCCTCAAGGTCTACAAGGAATCCACCGCCAAGGTGCTCGGCAAGTACAGCAAGTCCATCATCAGCCGCATCAACGGCGACAACACTCCGGACGAAGTGTTCTGCGACACTCTCGCTGCCTACGTGAAGTTCTGCAAGGCTTCTGCAAAGAAACCCGCTGCTAAGAAGACCACAAAGACCGCAAAGGCTAAAGGCAAAAAGTAATCTCCGGTAGGCCTTTGCTCTCGCCTACGACGACTCGTTCATACGAGTCGCCTGCGGCTCACGGGAGTGCTTCGAGGTCTGCGTTTGCTTTTTGGGGTGGGGGAGGAATCCCCCTCGCTTCTGCGACTTGTCATCCCCGCGAAGGCGGGGATCTCCTAGCCGCATCCGCTACCCCCTCTCCTAGGGCTCTGCCCTAAAACCCGAATTAAGTAGCCTGCGTCATTTTGATGGTCACCCTGAATAGTCACCCTGAACTCGTTTCAGGGTCAGCATTGGCTAAAAAGTTCAGGACAAAGCGGTTCAATTGAATTTTAAAAACAAGCATAAGGAAATCTGAAAACATGTGGGATCAAAAGTATATCAAGGAACTGGAAAGCCGTAACGCTGTGCGTGATGCCGCGGGCGGTGAGGCCCGTGTGGCCAAGCAGCACGAACAAGGCAAGATGACCGCCCGCGAGCGCGTCGAGTTCCTGTTCGACAAGGGCACCTTCGTAGAGATCGGTGCATTCCAGCAGTCCGAAGCTGCCTACCTGCCCGAAAAGAAGCGCCTCCCTGGTGACGGCGTCGTGACGGGCTACGGCAAGATTAACGGCCGCCTGGTCTACGCCAGCTCCCAGGATTTCACCGTGAACGGCGGAACCCTCGGTGCCGTACACGCTCAGAAGATCTGCCACGCCATGGATCTTGCTGTAAAGTCCCGCGCCCCCTTCGTATGCATCAACGACGGTGGTGGAGCCCGCATCGAAGAAGGCGTTCACGCTCTGGACGGCTATGCCGAAATCTTCAAGCGTAACACCCACGCCTCGGGCCTGATTCCCCAGATTTCCGTGGTGCTTGGCCCTTGTGCAGGCGGTGCCTGCTATTCTCCGGCCATCACCGACTTCATCTTCATGGTGGAAAACACCGCCCAGATGTTCATCACGGGCCCGGGTGTGGTGAAGGCCGTTACCGGCGAGCAGATTTCTGCCATGGACCTCGGCGGTGCTCAGGTTCACAAGGCCACTTCTGGCGTGGTTCACTTTGCCTATCCTAACGACAAGTCCTGCTTGGAAGGTGTCCGCAAGCTGTTGGAATACCTGCCTCAGAGCGCCTTTGACGTAAGCCCCGTCAAGAAGTTCACCTACAAGGATCGTTCCTCCGAAATCCAGGATCTGGTTCCTGAAAACGCAAAGCGCGTCTTTGACGTGCGTCAGCCCATCTCTATCCTGGTGGACGACGACAGCTTCTTTGAAGTCCAGCCGGACTTTGCAAAGAACGTGGTGGTAGGCTTTGCCCGTATCGAGGGCAAGTCGGTAGGCATTATCGCAAGCCAGCCCAGCTATCTGGCTGGTACGCTTGACATTGACGCCAGCGACAAGGCTGCCCGCTTTATCCGCTTCTGCGACTGCTTCAATATTCCGCTCCTCACTATGGCGGACGTTCCGGGTTACATGCCGGGCAAGAAGCAGGAATACAATGGCATTATCCGCCATGGGGCAAAGTTGCTCTACGCCTATGCCGAAGCCACAGTCCCGAAGATTACGCTCATCATGCGCAAGGCCTTCGGCGGTGCCTACATCGCCATGGACTCAAAGCATCTGGGCTCTGACTACGTGCTGGCTTGGCCTATCGCCCAGATTGCGGTGATGGGTGCTGAAGGTGCGGTGGACATTATCCACAAGAAGGAAATTGCCGCCGCCGCTGATCCCAAGCAGGCCCGTGCCGATTTCATCGCCCAGTACGAGGCAGAACACTTGAATCCCTACATTGCGGCCAACACCGGCTCTATCGACGAGGTGGTGGCTCCGACGGAAACTCGCGCCCGCATTATCGCGGCTTTCAACAGCCTTGAGGCCAGCAGGTCCATTCCGACGGAATTCAAGAAGCACGGCAACGTACCCTTATAATAACCGAATCCGCTAAAATCCGGAGAGGCTTCTCCGGCCTGCGGATTCTCTCGCAACCGCCCCCGATTAATATCGGGGGCTTCGTTGCTCACGTAATAACGACTGTTCGCGCTGAATTCGGGGACAATTTCTCCGGTTAGCGCTCACTCTCGCAACCGCCCCCGATTAATATCGGGGGCTTTGTTGCTCACGGGTAAAATAGTAGCGTTTACATTGCTATCGTCATGCCGGGCTAGACCCGGCATCTTTTTTTACCCTAATACTAGCTCCAACTAATAAATTAATTCTATTATTTTGATATAAATAATATATTTGACTTTATAGAAAATTTTGGTATATTATAGATGTAAACAAGAAAACATTTAACAAAGGAGTTTATCATGTCGTACGCCCACAAATTCGTTATGGCTATTGTATGTGCCTTGTTTATGTCGGTTTCCGCTTTTGCCGATGACACGCCCATTGCAGTCGACCAGTTGCCCGCCGCCGTCAAGACCTTCGTGGCACAAAAGTTCCCCGCCCAGAAGATCC
The DNA here is from genome assembly GCA_902781185.1 of Fibrobacter succinogenes. Taxonomy (GTDB): domain Bacteria; phylum Fibrobacterota; class Fibrobacteria; order Fibrobacterales; family Fibrobacteraceae; genus Fibrobacter; species Fibrobacter succinogenes_G. Next base: position 9,505 of record CACZII010000079.1, on the reverse strand, counting down.
TCTTTGCCGAAAAGGATTCCGGATTCTTCGAAAAGACCAAGTACGAAGTCCGCCTGGATGACGGCACCAAGATTGAGCTTTTCAAGGACGGCACCTGGAACAAGGTCGAAAATAAGCAGAAAGGTGTTCCTGCAAGCTTTGTTCCCAAGGGAATCGCCGACTATGTGAAGGCGAACTATGCCGCTTTCCCCATCATCAAGGTGGATAAGGAGCGCTACGGTTACGATGTGGAACTTTCCAACGATTTGGAACTGAAATTCAATGAACAGTTCCAGCTCATTGGAATGGATGATTAAGGTGCAATTGGTTTTCTGGAACTAATTGACACGAACGGAACGAAAAGTTCCGAATAAAAAATCCGCTTTTTTCAAAAAGGCAAAATAATCCCCCTTTAGCTCCTTGTTTCTAAATAATTTTGATAGAAACAAGGAGCTAAAATGCGTATCAACAAAATTATATTCCCCATTGCTGTCACAACCGCCTTTTTGACGGCTTGTGGCGACAATAGCGCCACTACCGCTGTCGTAGACGACGGAGTCGCTAGTACCGAAGAGGTTACTAACTATACCTGCAACGACGGAAGTATTGTCAATAGCGCTACTGAATGCGTAACTGGAGTTTCCGATTCCACGACCACGACCGTCTACGTCTGCAGCGATGGAACACAGACCACCAACGCAGACGATTGTGCGGTTACGGTTTCCGGAAAATCAAGTACATCCGGCAAGTCTGCCGCCTCGGGAAATGATGATAGCGGCTATAATCCCACATCTAGCCAGGAAGTTATTGAGCAGGTGGTCACCGAGGCCGTGGTTTACCAAGAAGCCGAAGGGGATCTGAAGCTCACCTTTAGCGACAGTGGCCTCTCTGTGGAAAATGATGGAAATTCCTGTGTTTCCATTGACGGGACGGTGGCAACCATCAGCTGTGCGGGCAACTATTACCTTTCTGGTAAGTCCAGCAATTTCCAGGTGGTTGTGGCCGCCAGTACAGAAGCTCTGGTTTATCTCTACCTGAACGGACTTGACCTAACCAGTAGCAAAGACGCGCCCTTCTACGTGCAGAGTGCCGAGAAGGTCTTCTTTATGCTGGTGGACGGCACGGAGAACAAACTGGCTGATGCCTCTACCCGCACCACCGTCTGGAAATACTCCAAGAACGGGTCTGCCAAGGAAGACACCACCATGGGTACCATCTATGCCAAGGACGATATCACCTTCAAGGGCAATGGAAAGCTCACGGTGACGGGTAACTACAATAATGGAATCCACACCACCAACGACCTCCGTATCAAGGATGTTCCATCCATAACGGTGACGGCCAAGAACAACGCGCTCAAGGGTAAAGGTTCTGTGGATATCGAGGGCGGTATCTATACACTTACCGCCAGTGAAGGAGACGGCATCAAGAGCGATGAGGGTGAGGAAGAAGGCGAGGTGACCGACAACACCAAGGGAAAGATTGTCATTACGGGTGGTGAATTCACAATCAATGCCAAGGACGACGGCATCCAGGCATACAACTACGTGCTTCTGGCCGATTCCGTCTCCACTCCGAAGATTACGGTCAAATCCACTGGCAAGGGAATCGTCTCGGATAACCTTCTTTACATTAATGCGGGTGTCGTGAACGTGACCTCTGATGATGACGGCATTCACTCTAACATGAACATCTATTTTAACGGCGGTGAAACCACCATTTCTTCGGGCGATGATGGTATTCATGCGGATTCCACCCTGCGTATCAAGGCAGGCACCATAAAGATTACCAAGGCCAACGAAGGTATTGAGGCTTTCTACATCAGGGCCGAAGGCGGCTACACCTCCGTTGTGGCTAGCGACGATGCCTGGAATGCTGCTGGAGGCTCTGCCGACGGATCCACCGCTAGCGGAAGCCAGTGGAATGGCGGCATGTGTATGCTGCAGGCAACGACATTGATGTGCTGGATGCCAACGGGAGCATTACCCAGACGGGCGGAGTGGTCATTCTGGAAATGGGCAACGGTAATAGCCAGGGCGGTGGATCATTCTCTAAAGGACCTGGAGGAATGAGTGGCGGCTCCAGCGGCTGCAGCGGTGGAACCGGAGGCATTATCGACACCGACGAAAGCTACACCTTTAGTGGAGGAATCTTGCTAGGATTTGGAACCATGAATGAAACCATTCCCACTGGCGGAAACTGCACCTCCATGAGCTTTAGCGCCGGCCAGACCATTGGAGCAAGCAATGCGGCATTTACCACCTCTGTTTCGGGAAGCGTGGTGGTCTATGCGGGAGTGAATTCTGTTTCTACCGTAGCCTCTAGCGGAATGAATTCCGTGACCCTGGCCAACGGCATGACCTACTATTACAAGTGATGTCCTGAAAAGAATACCCTATCCCCTAATCTTTGACATCACGGAAGTCTTGGAGGGCTACCCCTCCGGGACTTTTCCTTTTTTCCTGGCTTTTTTTTTCATTTCTTTTTATATATTGGTAATATGGTCGGTAAATCGCTAGTTTTAGCCACTCTGGCTTTTTCCATGGGGGTGCTCTGTGCATGTAGGGACGGCTTGATTTCCCGTGGAAACGATGCCCTGCGTATAGGCGATTACGACCGCGCCGTCAAGAATTTTTCAGCCGCCTTGGACGATAACCCGTTGGATAGGGATGCCCGTTATGGCCTTGCCCTGTCGTATTACGCCATTGCCGAGGATAAGGAGAAGCTGAAGGGGGAGACACTGCCGCTTTGGGAACGGACCGTTGCCGAATTCCGGATCCTGTGGAACGTGGATAGTACCTCCAAGATTCGGGAGGCCTATTCCAACAGCCTCTTCTACCTTGCAAAATCCACCTTGGGCAACAACTCCAGGGCCAATGTTTTGCCCCTACTAGATAGGTCCATCGCCCTCGACTCCGCTAATTTCTTCAGTTTTAATCTGAAGGCTCTTATCTTTGAAAATCTTGGGCGGATTGACGAAGCCAAGGATATTTACATCTATACCATTACCAGGGACTCCTCTTTCGTTTCGGCCTACGTGAACCTTGGAAACCTTTACTGGCGCGAAGGCGATGTGCCGTCCGCTTGGGACATCTGGTCCATGGGCCTCAAGCAGGATTCCACCAGCAGGTCGCTTAGGTACTGGACTGCTGTTGCCGAAGATTCTCTAAAATCCATGATAGATTTGGGTAAGCTGTAGATGGCACTAGTGGATAGCCTTATATCGGCCAGCTTTCTCCATCGGGGTGGCGAGGCCTGCATCTACAAGGTCCAGGGGGAATCTTCCAAGACCTATAGCTTTAAGTGGTACAATAGGGGCGTTTCCTTCGATGAAGGAATCATCGGTAAGCTACAGAAGCAGAATGTGCCTGGGGTTTACCGCATTTTGGAATCGGGAACGGTGGAGGGGCGCTCCTACATCATCTACGATTTTGTAGAGGGGGTACCCTCTGCCGACCTTTCGCCTATGCCTTTGGCCCTTGCGCTCCATTCTTTGCGGAAAGTCGTATCGGCCTTGCAGGCCTTGCAAGGGGCGGGAATTTCCCATGGGGACATCAATCCCTCTAACGTATTCTTTGACGGGGCAGCGTCACCTGTGCTGATGGATTTTGGCATCGTGGGCCCTGGCGTGCTCCATTTTTCAGCTCCAGAGCGCTTTACTGGTGCAGTTCCTTCGGAAAAGTCGGACCTTTTCAGCTTGGGAGCCTTGCTGTATTTCTGGGTGAGTGGCGAGACTCTGCTTAAGGGGGAAACCTTCGAGGAAATTCGCGACGGCATGAGCAAGCTTTCTTCCGAAAGAATAGGGCTTGGCCTTATGGATATGGCCGAGTCAGGGAAAATAGCCCTTTCTCCCGAAGACCTATCCGTGTTGGACCCGCTTTGGAAGGGGCTTCTACAGCCCTCTCCGGAATCCAGGCTAGAAGACCTGGAAGAATTGGATGAACTGCTGGAGATTGCCCTGGAAAAGCTAGGTGGGGAAGGTGTCCATCTGGCCCGCCAGCAAGAACAGCTCTGCAAAAGTATTTCTGGGATAATTGAAAAAAACGGGGCGAAAACTCTCGAAAATGTGGATTTGCCTTTCCTGAAGAGGGAAAAACCATCAAAAACAAGAAAAAAAGGCTTTTATTTGGCCCTGGTCCTATTTATTTTAATCTTGGTAACGTTGGCCTCATTCGTGGTTTTTGGCGGGAAAGGTTCCTCTGTAGATGAAACGGGGGCTCTCCTCATGCAAAAGACCAGGGATAGTCAGCTACAGTCCGCCCCGGATTCGGTCAATATGCCGGATATGGAGGGTGTGCTGGAACGTTTGAAGCCCGAGGAAAGTGAATGATGAATCCGGAATCCCTTGTTGCCACAGAAAAGATGTTGGACGTGGTCAAGATTCTCCTGGACGAACAGGAGCCGGATACCCTTTTCCCTAAAATTTTGAATATTGCTCGTGAGGTTCTGAACGCCGACGCTGCAGTCCTAGACATTGGTGGCGAAGTGCCCCTCCATTTTTCGGATCCGGAGAAGGTCTCCATTTCCATTTCTGCCGTAAAGCATGCCAAGAGCGAGAACCGGGCTATCGTCTGGAACCAGCTGGACGATGATTCGGCGGACCTTTCCAAGTCTATTGTCCAGAACCAGCTGACAAGCATCATGGTTTCGCCTTTCAGGACACCCGATTCTGAGTCGGGGTACCTGTATTTACAGCGGGCTGCCCGTGAGGAACCTTTTACGGAATCGGACAGCAAGCTTTTCGATTCCTTTGTGACGGTCTGCGAAAAGATTACCTTTGCCGCCTTTGACCGCCTGCGGGACAAGGAATCCCTGGACGTGCTCAAGAACGTGGTCCGCAAAGACGGCATCGTCTATTCTTCCAAGATTATGGAAGAGCTGGTGGCTTTGGCAGACCGTCTTGCGCCCCTGCCTCTTCCGGTCATTATCCGTGGGGAAACGGGCACGGGCAAGGAAGTTTTCGCCCGTTACCTTCACAATCATAGCCCTAGGAGCGAAAAGCCTTTCATTGCGGTGAACTGTGGGGCCATTCCGGAATACCTTATCGAATCCCTGTTGTTCGGACATGCCAAGGGTTCCTTTACGGGAGCCGTCGACAACCGCAAGGGATACTTCGAAGAGGCAGACGGCGGAACCATCTTCCTGGATGAAATTGGCGAGTTGCCCCTGAACATGCAGGTGAAGCTCTTGCGAGTCTTGCAGGAAAAGCACATCACCCGCGTAGGCGACAATCGGGAAATTCCTGTGAACGTGCGGATCATTTCGGCAACCCATGTAGACTTGGAAGAAGCCGTCCGGGAAAAGAAGTTCCGTGAGGACCTTTCTTTTGGCTGAGGAATTCCTGAAGCGTTACGGTGCAGAATATGGCCGTGGCAAGTTCAAGCTCAGTCGCAATGCTGAGAAGGCCCTGCTCAGCTATCATTGGCCGGGAAACGTCCGTGAGCTGGAAAACAAGATCCAGAAGGCGTTGGTCCAGGCTGTTCACGGTGTAATCCAGCCGGCGGATTTGGGCTTGGAAAGCATTCAGAAAGAGGCCAAGGAATCTCCGCGTACGTTGAAAGAAGCTCGTGAAGCCGTGGAGCGTGAGGTTATCGGTAATGCTCTTCGAGATTCCGGCGCGAACCTGACCCTGGCCGCCACGATTCTAGGTATTGACCGCAAGGTCCTTCGCGAAATCATGGAACGCCTGGGCATGAAGAAAGAGGACTATAAATGAGGTGTGAGATGTGGGGTGTGTGGCAGAATGTGGAATGTGGGGTGTGGAATTTGAAATGAATGTGTCATTCTGAGCGAGTGAAACGAGTCGAAGAATCTAAGTAAGAATTTCATGTTTAACATTTTAACTTGAGTCTAATAATTTATATTTAACGCGAGACACACAATATGGAGCTTTGGCACGGAATTTGCAGATCTATGGGTATGAACAAGACTAAATTCATATCTACGATTCTTCTCGCGACGGCATTCTCTTTTGCCGCCGGCGAATCCTCTGCACCCGAGTCCTACGTTCCGACCCCCGCTGAAAAGCAGGCAATCTCTAGGGAAACGCCTGATTTAAGCCAAAAGGAGCGTGCGGATTGGCAACGCATGCGTGAAGAGCGCAAGCAGGCTAGGGAGCAGATTCTCTCCAGGCTGCGTGAATCTTCCACAGCTGAGCGTCAAAATATCCGTCAGGACCTTTCCAGAAATAGAGACGAAAGGCCCCGCTTCGAGGGGGAATTCCCAAAAAATCCACCTCGCGAGCCAGACCGTTTTAACGGACGACCCGATTCCCGTGAAAGGAATCCCATGCGGGGGCAGCCGGAACCCCCTCCTAGGGGGGAACCTCCCATGGACCGATAATGCGGGTACTGGCAGTAGCGATTCTATTGCTTGTTTCTTGCATATTTGCGGAGAGTCAGGAGTCCGCTTATTATAAGGCTTTGAAAGCCGAAGAAAATGGGGATGTCGGTGAGTCCATCAAGTGGTTTGAAAAGGCCCTTGAAATTGACGGACCCTATACAGAAGAAATCAAGGAAATTCTGGACGAATATTACGAAGCCCTGGGCATGGACAAGTCCTCCCTGGGTTTTCGTTTGTCGGGAGATCTTTCCTTTGTCGGGATTCGTTATGATGGCGAAAATAGGGGAGAGGCGTTTCTTTCGCTCGCGGCTTTCTTGGATTACACTTCCGGGACTTGGATTCATTCCCTAGGTTTGGTTTATTCGGGAAATGTATTCCTGGGTGATACCTTATCGGTTCTAGATACCGTTTCGTGGAATGCCTCTCCAGGTCTTGAATATGATCTAATTGGTCCGAGTTTCATTCTTAGTGTTGGGTTGAATTTCAATATAAATCCCGAAGACTGGAATCCGGCCTATTTCCTTTGGTTTGAGAAAGACTGGCTTAGGTTCGGTAAACAGAAAGTGGGGACGGCAGTATCTTTTTTCAATGAGACAAACGGAATCCTGACGGCCGCGTTGTTCGCGTCACTCCATAGATATGCTCCCTTTGGTTTCAACGTGCATCTTTTTCTGGGTCCCCGTTTCGAATCTGATGATGTGTTCGATTATGAAAGGTACCTAGAAGATTATACGACCATTCGTGTGTACAACGTCAAGTGGCTAGGCCCACAGTTGCGTAGCAAGATAGCTTACAAGTTCAGGTATAATATCAAGACTGAACTTACGGCAAATGTCTTCTATGGCATGGTGGTGGATGGCCCTTCTGCCGAATACGAAAAAATGGGCAAGCTTTCGGGCTCGTGGGGGCCGACAATTTCCTGGACACCCAATGTGCTGTCCCTCTATTTAGGTGGCGAACAGGTGTTCAAACGGTACATCGATATGCCGTCTGTCTACCAGGATGTCTTTGACAAAGGGATTTACCTTTGGAAACTGAAAGCGGGAATCCAGTTGGACTGGTAAAGGCTAGTCTTCCAGCTCTTCGTCGTCACCCCATGATTTCGGTGCCTTCGAGAGGCGTGCCGCCCTTGATGGTAGCGGTGTTCCCGTTAATCTGGATGTTCGCGCCAAGGCGCTCCAGTTCTGCCACATGCTTGAAGCGGTCGTTATAGACCGTGTCTTGAATAAGGCTGTTGCCCGGCACGGAGACTAGGGTTGCCATGAGGGGTGCCTGCATGTCGGTGGGGAAACCTGGGAAGGGGAGGGTGGAAATACTGATAGGCTTCAGTTCAAGGCCACGAGCATCCACCTGGGCCCAGTCGGCACCCACATCTACCTTGCAGCCCATTTCGCGGAAGGCATCCAGGGTAGAGGCGATGTGTTCAGGAATAATCCTATTGACCTTGACGCAGCCACGGGTAATGGCGGCCCCGCAAAGGAACGTGCCTGCTTCGATTCGGTCGGGAATGGTGAAGCATTTGCCGGGGCGAAGGCTTTCGACGCCTTGCACGGTAAGGGTACGTGTTCCGCGGCCCTGGATCTTTGCACCCATAGACACGAGAAAATCCACCAGGTTGTCAATCTCGGGTTCCAGCGCCGCATTCTGGAGCACGCTGGTGCCCTTGGCAAGTGTGGCGGCCATTAGCACGTTTACCGTAGCGCCCACGCTAGAGATGGGGAAGTTGAAGTTTCCGCCGGGGAGACGCCCTTCACAGGTGGCCTCCACGTATCCGCGGGTAAGGGTAATCTTTGCTCCCAGTGCCTCGAGCCCTTTCAGGTGCAGGTCCACAGGTCGCGGGCCCCAGGCACATCCGCCCGGAAGTGAGACGCGGCAGCGGCCAAATCTTGCCACCAGAGGCCCCAGCACGTAAAAGCTGGCACGCATGGTTTTCACCAACTCGTATGGAGCCTCCAGGTGGTCAGCCTGGCGTGTATCAATCCTGAGCACATGGGCTTCACCGCTGATATGGCAACCGATGACCCTGAGCACGTCGCTCATGGTCTTCATGTCTTTCAGGTGGGGTACGTTGGTGATTTCGGAGACTCCGTCAGCCAAAAGGGCAGCAGCCATTACGGCCAGCACGGCGTTCTTTGCGCCCGAAATTTCAACTTCGCCTTCCAGGGGCTTTTTTACTTGGTGAACTTCAAAACGGTACATGCAAATCTCCTAGTCCTTGTATACCACTCGGGTCCGAGCAATCCAGTCGTGGAGCGCCCTGCGCTTCGGGTCGATACATACAATCAGGTAGCCGAGGCCGTACAAGGTCAGTGTAAATTGGGTAAAGATGCTTCCCATGTAACGCACACAGGAAAGCCCCCAGGTCAGTTTCTCGCCCTGGGCCGATTCGATGCGGATTTTAAGGAGCATCTTGCCCGGAGTGGCGGAAAACTTGCCGGTGAAAAAGATAAAGTAGATGGCCTGCAGAATAGAGCAGATTATCATAAATTCCCACATTCCCGGGGCATTGAACAGATTGTTCATGGCATCGGCAGAGGTGGGGTCATCTAGGAAAGCTCCTGCCAGCCCCTGGATTTTTTCCAAGTCCAGGTAGTGGGCTTGGCTCATAATGAACAGCGCGATTCCGCCGAATAGGCCTACAATGACGTTGTCGATGATGTAGGCTACCAGCCGAACAAAAAAACCGGCGTAGTGCTTTCCTGTCTGGGTTTGTTTTAAAAGCTGCTCAATGGCGTCTTGCAGGGCCTCTTCGCGGGAGGCGTGAGTCTTTGCTTCAAGAGTGTCTTTCCAGGGCTTCCAGTTTTCTTCTCCAGAATGCCATACCAAGGTTTCATCTGTAATTTTCTTGGCTTGGACAAATCCGAGTATCTCATCCAGAGTGTACGGCCCTTGTCGCCTTTCACCCTCTATGATGGACTCATCTATATAAAACCAACTCATACGGCCGTAAATATAGGAAATGGTTCGGTCTTTTCTGAAAAATAATTCTACATTTGGGTGCTATGAATACATTTGTGCCTGGCCAGCGTTACGTGAGCCGCTCTGAACCGGACCTGGGTCTTGGTCTTGTTTCGGAGTTGCAGGGTCGCAACGTCGTTTTCCGCTTTCCCCTTTTACAACAGACAAGGATTTACCGCATGGACAATGCTCCCGTGGAGCGCTTTGTGCTGAATCCAGGGGAGAC
>CACZII010000078.1 GCA_902781185.1 Fibrobacter succinogenes | reverse complement strand
CCTTACTATTTTCGGTCTCGCAGTGGCCTCTGCAGCATTCGCTGGTGACGGCACTCTGTGGACGATGGATACTCCTGACTATCAGGTTATGGTTCCCGAGGTGGCTACCTGTAAGGCTGCCGCAACAACCCAAGACGAATTGAACGTGTGTATGCAGACCGGCGGTGGCTGGTGGTTCGCATACACTGGCGATTCGGATGGTGGCCAGAAGTATGACTTCAGCCCCATTGGCAAGAACCCCGATGGTACCTACAAGCTGATTACTACCGATACTGCAGATGGTAGCATTTTGGCTGGCGGTAACCTTCAGGAAGGTGTTGGTCTGGTTGTTACCATGACTGCCACTGGTATTGATGATGGCAATGCCCCTGCTGTTATCGGTATCGGCTTCAACTTCTACAAGGACGATTCCAAGGGCCTTGACGTTTCTAGCCACCAGGGCTTTTGCATTGCCTATAGCTGGACTGGCGAAGCTCAGCTCCAGGCTGAATTGAGCCAGGGTCCCCGTGATAAGGCAAACTCCGGCTTTAACACTCCCTATGCCAACCTTGCTCCGGGTGCCGGAAAGGTTGCCCCCCTTACATGGGACAAGTTCAAGGTTGATAACTGGGGAACTCCGCTTGGAACAGAAAAGACTGCCCAGGATCTCGGTTCCCTCAAGATCAGGTTCAAGAACCCCGATGCAATCGCTCAGAGCGGTACTTTGACTGTTAACCAGGTCGGTTGGGCCGAAGACGGTTGCGCTGCTGGTCAGGGTGGTTCCGCCATCGGTAAGGCTTCTGTTGCCTCTTCTGCCAAGGCTACCCTCTCTGGTCGCACCCTTTCCTTCAGTGGCATCAACTCTGCTGCCACCTACGAAATCGTGAGCCTCCAGGGCCAGGTTGTCAAGAGCGGCATCGTGTCCTCTTCTGTCAGCCTGTCCAGCTTGAACGCTGGTGTCTACATGGTCCGCGTTGCCGGCAAGTCCGTCAACATGAACCAGAAGATTCTCGTCAAGTAATAGGGCGATTAAGCTTCTAAAGAGCCTCCGCGTAGAGCGGGGGCTTTTTTGTGTTTTTGGTCACGCGAGATGTGTTAAAATGCTTGCAAATAGGATTTTACAACCTCATTTACTATAATTTATATAGATTAGGGAATGAAACTGTTAAAAATAGAGGCTTATATGAAGCGTTTTCTTTTGTCCCTGATGGGACTTTCTGTTGCACTGTTCATGGCTTGTTCTTCTGACGATTCCGCCCCCGTAGTACCCCAGCAGGGTGGCGGTGAGCCGACACCTGGTGGCGACCCCACTCCTGGTGGCGATTCTGGATCTTCTCAGGCTCCGGATGTTTCTAACGACACTTATTACACCACGCTCCCTGCGGCAAATCAGGCGGCCTTGCAGGCCTTGTACGCCGCTTGGGTCCAAAAGTTTTACGTAACAGCAGAAGAAGAAATAAAGGCCCCCGATGAACTAGGTGATGCAAAGTTGGCTGCACTTACAGGGTCGGCCCGTATCAAGTTCGATGAGCCTCTCAACACGGTTTCGGAGGGCATTGGCTATGGTATGCTGATTACCTATTTTATGAAGGATTGGGATAAGTTCGACCGTATTTTCAAGTATTACCGCGCTTATCCGGTTAGTGCGGCTTCTGGCTACTATTTTATGAAGTGGAAGGTGAGCGGCGATAAGTACAATGGTGGCTTTGTCCTTGGCGCCCAGGGCGGCTCTGCGACAGATGCTGACCTGGATGTGGTGACGGCGTTGCTCTTGGCTTACGCCGAAAAGGGCAGTCCTGAATACCTGGATTACGCCCTTAAGGTGGCCAACTCCATTTATATGACCGAAATCAATGCAACAACCAGTTTGCTAATGCCCGGTAACTCGGGTGGGCACATGGCTGACGGCTATTGCTATAACATCAGCTATTTCTCGCTGGTGGGCTTGAGGCTCCTTGCCAAGTACGACACCGAACATTCCGCAAAGTGGAACGAGGTCCTCGCCGCATCTCTAGCCTACATGAAAAAGGTCCAGGATGCCAGTTACGGTTTGTGGCCTGACTGGAGCGATGCCAACGGAAATCCCATTAGCCCCGAAAACAGCAATAACCCCTCTTCGACATCTGCGCTGTACGACTATTTTGGGCTTGAGAGCGTTCGTATTCCGCTCCGCTTGATTTGGGATTACAGCTGGTTTGGCGACGAAACCACAAAGGCCATGGCGAGCAAGGCTGCGCAGTATATCTATGGCCAGACCAGTGGAGATATTATGAATGTTCTGTCCCGTTACAAATACGCGGGAGAACAGGCCACTACTGTCAGCTTGGGTGGTGCTCATTTCAAGGGCGTGTTCTGCGCCTTGTGGACGGTGAACCCTGACTATGCGAATAGTGTGAATACTTGTAGAGACGTTGTCTTAAACGCTTCAATCAAGAACTATTTTGAAACCTCGCTCCAGTTGCTCTCGTCACTTTATCTCAATGGTTATTTTGTTAAGCACTTCAACTATTAGTCTCTATGCGTATTACAACACTAATAAAGACATTTGTGCTGGCCGTCTCGGTTGTCGCCACGTGTTCCATGGCGACACCGTTGAGCGAGCATGGGCAGCTCGGTATTTCGGGCTTCAACGTTGTTGACAAGAACGGCAACCCCTATGTTCTTAGAGGCATGAGCCTTTTCTGGGACACGTGGGGCTTTGAGAAGTTTTACAACAGTGGCGTAGTCTCTACATTGGCAAATGATTGGGGGGCGAACCTTGTTCGTGCGGCCATTTCTGGTTTCGATGCCAGTCGTGCCAAGAATATGATTCAATACGCAAAGAGTAGTGGGATATACATCATCATCGATAACCACTCCCATTGCGCACACAAGCAAACCAGTGAAGCCACCAGCTTCTTTTCGTCTGTCGCGCAGTACGTTGCACAGAATGGCTACAACAACGTTATCTATGAAATTTTTAACGAGCCCCTATATGAGGAATGTAGTGGCGCCACGGATAACAACTACAGTAGCGGTAGAACAGGCATAAAATGGTCTACCATTAAAACCTATGCGCAAACGGTCATTGCAGCGATTCGGCAATACGACAAGAATGGAATTATTATTGTTGGCACCCCCAATTACTCTGCCGGTATCGAGGCGGCCATAAAAGACCCTATAACAGGGTATTCAAATATCGCCTACGCCCTGCATTTTTATGCCTCGACCAGTGGGCATGGTGCCTATCGTTATCAGTTGCTTCGTGGCAAGTGCAATGATTTCCCTGTTTTTATTTCGGAATGGGGAACTTCCGAGGCCGACGGCAATGGCAATTTTAACCAGTCTATGAACGATACTTGGTTGAGCTGGGTAGAAACCATAGGAGTGAGCTGGGCGAATTGGTCTATTAGCGACAAGGGCGAAACGTCGTCTGCCTTGACGAGCGGGGCGAGTTCTTCTGGTGGTTGGTCTGATTACCAGTTGACCAAGTCGGGAAAGTATGCAAAGAACATTATGAAGGGGCGTAACGCTGGCGGTAGTATCGCCAGTGTGGGTCTGTCTGAAGCCATTGTAGATTGTAATATGTTGAATGGGGGCTCCACAGCCGAGTTTATACGGACAGGCATAGGGGAGTTTGGCTTGAGTATCCAGGCCGAAAATTATCTCGATTCTTCTAACGCCAAGACAGTGGATGATACCAAGGCAACGAACGAACGCTCTATGCAGCCTATGAATAGTTCCGAGGTTTCAAAGTTGTCTTATGCAATTGAAGGAGCTCCGACGGAAAAGGGCTACTACAGATTCCAGGCGAAAATCGCGGCGACGCAAAGCGGGTACCTTACCTATTCCCTTAATGGCAAGCATGTGGATTCCCTCTATTATGAAGCCACAGGCGGGTTATCAGACTTTAAGCTGTTGAAGGGTATGATTGTACTCCCTAAGAACAATAGCGTGTCTTTGGAAGTCTCTTGGAAAGGGAACGCCGCCATGGACTTCTTCTTTATAGGAATCCTGAGCGAGTCGGACAGTGTTAACTACGGGCTTTTGGAAATTGATGCACAAGGCAACCGGAAGGTTCTTATTCCAGAAGACGACGATGATGATGAAGATCCGTTACTAGTGGCTATGAGGCCGGGTTTATCGGCTGGTAAGTCAAGCCTAGAACTTGTGAATCGTAATTTGAACGTCGTTGGTTTGACTTCTGCTCAGGTCAGCGTCTTTGACCTGCAGGGCCGCGTAATGCTGAAGCGCCAGATTCAGGGTTCTGGAGCGTTAGACTTGAGTGGTCTACGTGCTGGAGCTTACGTTGTACGGCTGAAGGGCGCCGGAGTTTCGGAAACGAAACGGATCCAACTACGGTAAAGCGCTAGTAGAACTGATGACGTTATAAAATTCCAGGAACTGTTCTGGCGAAAGTTCTTCGGCTCGGACAGTAGCAGGATAATCCAGGAGCTCAATGGCCTCCTGGATTTTCTTTTTGTCGTAGGCCTTGCCGAAGGAATTGGCCAGGGTCTTGCGCTTTTGGGTAAAGGCGGCCCGTACAAAGTCAAAGAATCCTTCGGGAGCAAGGAGGGCGTCTGTGCGTGGGGTTAGGAGCATGGTGGCGCTGTCCACGTTGGGCCTGGGCGTAAAATGCTCGGGCCCTATCTTGCGTAGAATCTGGGTGTTGGCGTAGGCGGATACCAGTACCGATAGGCTTCCGTAATTGCTGCTGCAGGGAGAGGCGCAGATACGTTCGGCTACCTCTAGCTGTACCATTCCCATGAACCCCTTGGTAAGGTGCAGCTTGGGCATGAGGCCTGCGATGATAGCTGTGGAAACGTTGTAGGGCAGGTTTCCTGTGACCCAGGGTTTTTCGTGGGTGTCCAGAAAAGCCTGCAGGTCGAACTTGAGAAAGTCTATATTCTGGATATGGAAATTTTCGCGGCCCTGGAATTTTTGTTGCAAAAATTCAACGCACTGCTCGTCGATTTCGACGGCAGTGAGTTGCACGGTGCGGTCTAGAAGATGTTCTGTGAGGGCACCGTGCCCAGGGCCGATTTCCAGCACGTAGTCGCCGTCATTAGCCGGTAGGTCCCCCGCAATCAGCTTTGCGGTGGGAACATCCAGAAAGTTCTGGCCAAATTTGCGTCGGCGTGCTCTGTCCATGTGAAAAAAGATAGAAAAGCGGTGACATTTTTTTATGCCCAGGGTGTTTAAACAATAGAAAGCCTTGACCCGTTTTATGCATAAAACTATATTTATGCATAAACAGGAACGCGCGGCTATGGCCTAAAGTGGTCGCAAGGACCGTGCCAAAAAGGAATCATTATGGAATACAAAATCAAGGATATCAACCTCGCGATTGAAGGTCGCAAGGAACTCGACCTCGCCGAAACCGAAATGCCGGGCCTGATGGCTCTCCGCAAGGAATACGCCGGCAAGAAACCGCTGGCTGGCGCCCGCATCATGGGCAGCCTCCACATGACCGTGCAGACCGCTATTTTGATTGAAACCCTGGTGGACCTGGGTGCCGATGTGCGCTGGGTGAGCTGCAACATCTTCAGCACGCAGGACAACGCTGCCGCCGCCGTCGTGGTGGGCAAGAAGGGAACCATCGAGAACCCCCAGGGCGTGCCCGTGTTCGCCTGGAAGGGTGAATCCTTGGAAGACTATTGGGAAAACACCGCCCGCGCCCTTGTGTGGCCCGACGGCAAGACCGCCGACCTCATCGTGGACGACGGCGGCGACGCCACTATGCTCGTGACCTGCGGCGCCGAATTCGAAGACGCCGGCAAGGTGCCCGAATTCAACCCCGAAAAGGACAGCGAAGAATGGGGCGTGTTCCTCGCCACCTGCAAGAAGATTTTCGAGAAGGACCCCAAGCAGTGGACCCGCGCTCGCGAAGCTTTGAAGGGCGTTTCCGAAGAAACTACTACCGGCGTGCATCGCCTTTACCAGATGGCCCAGGCTGGCCGCCTCAAGTTCCCGGCAATCAACGTGAACGATTCCGTGACCAAGTCCAAGTTCGACAACCTCTACGGCTGCCGCCACTCCCTCATCGACGGCATCAACCGTGCTACCGACGTGATGATGGCCGGCAAGATCGCTGTGGTCTGCGGCTACGGCGACGTGGGTAAGGGCTGCGCACAGTCCCTCCGCGGCCAGGGCGCCCGCGTGATCATCACCGAAATCGACCCGATTTGCGCACTCCAGGCCGCCATGGAAGGCTACGAAGTCAAGACCCTCGACGAAGTCGTTAGCTACGCCGACATCTTTGTGACCACCACCGGCAACACCGGCATCATCTCTGCCGCGCAGATGAGCAAGATGAAGCACCGCGCCATCGTGGGCAACATCGGCCACTTCGACAACGAAATCGACATGGCCGGCCTCAAGAAGATTCCGGGCATCGTCCGCAACGAAATCAAGCCGCAGTACGACGAATGGATTTTCCCCGACGGCCACAGCATCCTGGTGCTGGCCGAAGGCCGTCTGCTGAACCTCGGCTGCGCCACTGGTCACCCGAGCTTCGTGATGAGCGCAAGCTTCACGAACCAGACCATTGCCCAGATTGACCTCTGGCTCAACGCCCAGGGCAAGCAGACCGTTGCCGGCATCAAGTACGAAAGCGGCGTTGTGTACACCTTGCCGAAGATCTTGGACGAAAAGGTCGCACGCCTGCACCTCGAAAAGCTTGGCGTTCACCTGACGACCCTCACCAAGGCCCAGGCCGACTACATCGGCGTGCCCGTGGAAGGCCCGTACAAGGCTGATCATTACCGTTACTAGTAGACACTATGATTAATGAAGAACTAGAAATTGAAAAAATTCACAAAATGAATTTAGGTTTCATTTTTAGTTTTTCATTTTTCATTTTGTTAATCCTGCCCGCATTTTCTTTTGCGGCCCAGTCTTCTTACGACCTGATGGAGCGTGCCAATGCCCTTTACCGCAGCGGAAAGTTCAATCAGGCCGTCATCTTGTACCACAAGGCCGAAGAACGCGGGGCAGACCCTACGGCTACCAGTTTTAACATAGCCAACAGTTATTACCAGATGAACAAGTACCCCGAGGCGGCTGCCGCCTACCGCAAGGCGGTGGATTTTTCCAACGGGGCTTTTTCTCCGGCGCTGTTCAATATGGCCAGCGTGTATTTCCGCCTGAAACAGTATCCGGAGTGTATTGCGGCTTACCATCGGGCCTTAAAGCTTGAACCGGCCAACATTTCGGGTTGGCTCTACCTGGG
>CACZII010000077.1 GCA_902781185.1 Fibrobacter succinogenes | reverse complement strand
GGTCTAGTCCCGCAAGAAGCCGGTGAGCGGGTCGGAGGCGGAGCCTCCGCGCGTAAGTACGCGCCCAAGGCCTGCCAGGTAGGCCTTGCGACCCGCCTCTATCGCAAGCTTGAAACTTTCCGCCATGAGCGTCAGGTCGCCTGCCGTTGCGAGGGCGGTATTCGCCATGATGGCAGCGGCCCCCATCTCCATGGCGGCACAGGCTTCGGAGGGCTTTCCGATTCCCGCGTCCACGATGATGGGCAAGTCGATTTCGTCAATCAGAATCTGGATGAATTCCCGTGTGGAAAGTCCCTTATTGCTTCCGATGGGGGCGGCGAGGGGCATGACCGCGGCGGCGCCTGCGTTTACCAGGTCGCGGGCCACGTTCAGGTCGGGGTACATGTAGGGCATCACCACGAAACCTTCCTTTGCCAGGGTCTCCGTGGCCTTTACCGTTTCGTAGTTGTCGGGCAATAGGTACTTGGTGTCCCGCATGATTTCAATCTTTACGAAGTCACCACAGCCAAGTTCACGGGAGAGCCTTGCGATACGCACGGCCTCGTCGGCATTCCGGGCTCCCGAGGTATTGGGCAGCAGCGTTACTCCCTTGGGAATGTAGTCCAGAATGTTTTCGTGATCCTTGGTGTTGGCACGGCGCACGGCGAGAGTCACTATCTGCGCCCCCGCGTCACGTACCGCCGCCTCGATGAGTTTTAGCGAGTACTTGCCTGAACCTAAAATGAAACGAGACGTAAATTCGTGACCGCCGATAACGAGAGAATCTTTAACCTGATTGTCTGCCATAAAGCCTTCTTTTTTGCACGTGGAATATAGAAAAAACATTGTTTTTCGGAACGAATTGTCTTTTTTTTGAACAAGGAACTTCTTTGTAAAAAACATTTCACGCGGTGCGGATGTTCGGAAACTTTGAATTTTTAGAAAAAATTATATCTTTGACAAAGAGGTATTTGTATGGATTTTCGTAAGATATTCGCTACCATGGCTCTGTTCGGTTTGGCGTCTACCGCCGTTGCAGAGCTCTCCGATGACGATTATATCGAAGCGGCGTGGATGACCACACGTTTTTACGGTGCCCAACGCTCAGGACAGGGCCCCAACTGGATTCTGGATGGAACTAACTTCCCCACCAGTTTCACGGATGAAACTTATCAGGGCAAGGATGTGAGTGGCGGTTGGTTTGACTGTGGTGACCATCCCATGTTCGGCCAGCCCCAGAGTTGGGCCTCCTATATTCTGGCGGTTTCCTACGCTGAATTTACCGAAGGGTTCTATGACCTTTATACTGGCGACTATACGGACTACAAGGCCAGTGGCGACTACACTCGCGCAGGCGGTAAGCCAAACAAGGTTCGTGACCTGCTGGAGGAGCTCCGTTATGAGGCGGATTTTTGGATTAAGGCTGCTCCCGATGCAAGTACGTTCATCACGGTGAAGGGCAATGGTAGCCAGGACCACAAGTACTGGGTGACAGCCGGCAAAATGAGTACCTTATCCACAGAAGAAGGTGGCAGCCCTCGTGACATTACAGCCAACAAAAACGATGCCTTTACTCCCGGTATGGTGTCGGCCATGCTTGCCGTGATGGCCCGTGTTGACCCTAGTGCCGATAATCGTGCCAAGTACCTAGCTGGTGCCCAGAACGCCTACGCCTATGCCAGTTCTCATGAGGGCGTGTCTGATGCGGCTGGCGGTTTCTACGAGGGAAGTTGGTGGGGTGGCCGTTGGCAAGATGGTCCCTTCCTTGCCGCCCTGGAACTCTACCGTACCACCAATGACGAAACTTACAAAACTGCAGCCCAAAGCTGGTTTAACAAGATTCAGTTCGAAAGTGGAAGCTACACTCGCCTGGCCTATGCCAATGCGGTTCCCCTTTCCGTGGTCATGGGTAACGGAGTGTTCGGCTGGAATCCCACGTCGGGAAACCAGAAGACCGTGAAGGACTTCTTGGACAACCTGTATGCCAACCAGACCAACAGCGAAGGTGCCTTTACCAAGGAAACTGGTGGCGGAGGCTCTTTCTCTGTACGTACGCCTGCCGGTGGAGCTTTGCTTTACGCCCTGTATTCCAAGTTTGCAGGTGTCGATACCTATGATTCACAGATTTTCAAGAATATTGCCTATCTGCTGGGTGACAATTCTAACAAGAAGTCTTATGTGGTGGGCTATACCCGCAACGGTGCGAACGCCCCTACGGCCCCTCACCACCGCGGTTACTATGGCAACGAAGATACGGGAAAGAATCCAGATTCCGGATTCAATATTCCTGAAAAGAACAAGCTTTTGGGTGGCACCATCGCAGGTGACTTTACCAGCGGTAGCCACAACAACAAGGTTTCGGAATGGAATGTGAACGAAGTCTGCGTAGACTTGAATGCTCCTTTGGTAGGTGCCCTCGGTTACATCCTCAGCAAAAAGAAACCCATTTCCGATGATGAACTGGGTGTGAAAATTGAACCCGATGCAATCAAGCCTGCCGCAAAGATTGCTTCTGTCGCAATTTCCATGGAACAGCACGGTATGCAGGTGGTTGTCTCTGGCCAGGGCTTGATTCCCATGCAGGTGGAACTCTTTGACTTGCAGGGCCACCGCGTGTCTATGGACAAGGGCCTTTCCCAGGTGTCCGTGCAACTGCCTTCTAAGGGTGTGTTCTTGCTGAAGGTGAGTGGCAAGGGTATCCAGAAGAGCTTCAAGGTCAAAGCCCTTTAACTCGCTGAAATATATTCCATAAAAAATCCGTCCGGTTTTCGGACGGATTTTTTTATGTGGCTTTGGCGCGAGCGGTCGCCTGTGAGCAACAAAGCCCCCGGTATTAACCAGGGGCGGTTGCGAGAGTGAGCGCAGTCCGGAGAATTTGCTCCTGACTTTGGCGCGAACGGTCGCTTAAGTTTTGTCTTCCCCGCGGAGCATGATGACCTTGCCCGTGCGGATGTATTCCACGATTTCGAATTTCTGGAGCAAGCTCTTCAGGTTGTCCACCTTGTCGCTGCTTCCGGTAATCTGGATAATCATGGACTTTTCGGTCATGTCTACGGTATGGGCCTTGAAATGGTCGCAGAGCTGCAGCACTTCGGTCCTCTGGTCCGGAGTGCAGCGAACCTTGATGAGGGCCAGTTCCTTTTCCACCGCGTTGGTATCGGTGTGGTCCTTGGCCTGCACCACGTCCACCAGCTTTTCCAGTTGCTTGATAATTTGCATCAGGATTTCGGGATTGCCGTGGGCGATGATGTTCATACGGCTGAAATTCGGGTCCAGGGTGGGGGAGACCACCAGGGAGTCGATGTTGTAGCCGCGACGGGAGAACACGAGGGCGATACGCACCAGCACGCCGGGGCGGTTCGCAACCAACAAACTAATAGAATGTGCCTTATCAATCATTTTCAAATCCTCCTATTAGGTCGATCCCGTGGGCTTTTCAAGCTGGGCCTTGGGCTGTTCAACAATCATGCTGGTAATGGGGGCACCGGCAGGAATCATGGGGAACACGTTGTCTTCCTTCTCGCATTCGCAATGGATAAGGATAGGACCGTCCTTGTAGTCCAGGGCTTTCTGAATCACGCGTTCGGCATCGGCGGCACGCTTGATACGCAGCCCAGGAATGCCGTAGGCTTCAGCGAGCTTCACGAAGTCGGGGTTGCCCTGCATGTCCACGCTAGAGTAGCGGTGCTCGTAGAAAAGCTCCTGCCACTGGCGCACCATGCCCAGGTACTTGTTGTCCATGACGAAAATTTTGATGGGCAGTTTGTGGATGGCGGCAGTGGCCAGTTCCGCTTCGGTCATCTGGAATCCGCCGTCACCGCTGAAACTGAGCACGGGCCAGCCGGTCTCGTTGCCGAAAGAGGCGCCGATGGCTGCCGGGAAGCCAAAGCCCATGGTGCCGGCGCCGCCGCTGGAGTGCAGCTGGCGCGGGTAGTTGATGTCGAAGAACTGAGCAACCCACATTTGGTGCTGGCCCACGTCGGTAGTGACGATGGCCTTGCCCTGGGTGAGCTTGCTTGCCGTGGCAATCACGTGCTGCATGCGGAGCCCGCCCTGCTTGGGGTAAGTGAGGGGGAACTTCTTCTTCCAGCTCTGGCAGGTTTTTACCCAGTCGGCAGTATCAAGCTTGTTCACCATGGGGATCAGCTGCTCCAGGACCAGCTTGGCGTCGCCGCAGAGGAACACGTCGGGCTGCAGCACCTTGCCCTCTTCGGCAGGGTCAATGTCCAGGTGCATCTTTACGGCATCCTTACAGAACACATCGAGCTTACCGGTGATACGGTCGTCCCAGCGGCTGCCGATGGAGAAAATCAGGTCGCAGTCCAGCACGGCCTTGTTGGCGTACACCGTACCGTGCATGCCGAGCATGCCGAGGGAAAGCTCATGGTCGGTGGGGAAGGCGCCCAGGCCAAGCATGGTGCAGCACACGGGAGCGTTCAGTTTTTCGGCCAGTTCGCGCACCTGGCGGCTGGCTCCAGAGAGCATGGCACCGTGGCCTACCAGAAGCAGGGGCTTCTTGGACTTTTTCAAGAATTCTGCGGCGCGTTCCACGGCCTGGATGGGGGCGTGGGTCGGAATCTTGTAGCCCGGCAGGTCCATCTTGTCGGTGAAGGGGGCAGTGCAGGGGCCGGCGGTCACGTCTTTGGGCAGGTCAATCAGCACGGGGCCCGGTCGGCCGCTGCGCGCGATGTGGAATGCCTCTTTCATGATACGGGGAAGGTCGTTGGAATCCTTCACCAGGTAGGAATGCTTGACAGCAGCGAATGTCATGCCGCTGGTGTCGCATTCCTGGAAGGCGTCTTTACCCAGGTTCGGCGTGGTGGTCTGGGCGGCCAGCACCACGATGGGGCTGGAATCCATGAGGGCGGTGTAGATGCCGGTAAAGGTATTGGTGGCGCCAGGACCGCTGGTCACCAGGGCGACGCCCACCTTTCCGGTCTGGCGGGCATAACCGTCGGCCATGTGGGTGGCTCCCTGCTCGTGGCGGGTCAGCACTACCTTAATATTAGAATCGAGAATTGCGTCGAACATGGGGATCGCAGATCCACCGGGATATCCGAAAATGGTATCGGGATATCCGAAAATGGTATCGACTCCCTCTCTCTTGAGACACTCGATAATCACTTCGGCACCACTTAATGTCTTGTTTGCCATAATAATCCTGAGTTGAAAGTTGAAAATTTTGAATAAGTTGATGAAAAATTAGCAGATTTCCTGTTAGACGGCAAGATATTGTCTCTAAAATTCTTGAAAAATTTGAAAATTTTGTTAAAGTTTTGAATTTTATGGTATTTTTGTCATGAAAAATGGCTAGATTTTTGTAAAGTTTTGTGAAATTGTGGTTTTGTTTCTCTAAAATTTGCTGATTTCTGCATAAAGTAAACGATGAAAATGGATTGTGATGTGATAAATCTTTGGTTTTGGAATAAAACGTATGAATCCCGTCGCCCGTGTCAAGCACGGGGCTAAAGGCAATAGTATGGCTTCGCCTTATTATTACGCTCCAGGATGACGTTGGCCGGGACATCCCACACTCCACACCTCACATTTTTCTACCTACTAATTATGAAATACAAGAACCCCGAATTCATGTCTGCCGTCACCACTCCTGTTGAGGGTGAAATCGCCTTCCGCAACTACGCCGAATCCGTTTTTGGCCCTAACTATATTATAGTGGGCATCGACGAAGTGGGTCGCGGCCCGTTGGCGGGCCCTGTGGTGGCCTGTGCCGCTGTACTCAAGTCCCCGGACGTATTGCCTGTGCTCAATGACTCCAAGAAATTCACTCGCCCCAAACGCGAGGCTATTTATGACAAAGTAAAGGACGCCTGCGAATGCTTTGCCATAGCCAGTGCCAGCGTTGAGGAAATTGATAGCCTAAATATTCTAGAGGCCGATTTCTTGGCCATGCGGCGGGCGTTGCAGGCTTTGGGTATGACGGGGATCACGGAAAAACAGCCCGAACTGCCTGTGGAGGTCCGGGGACAATTTAAGCCTGGTGCGACCGTTTTAGTGGCGGTGGATGGAAATTTGAAAATTCACGGGTTGGACCAGGGGTGCCAGTTCCCCGTGATAAAAGGGGATGGTTTGGTGGCTTCTATTTCTGCAGCCTCAATTCTTGCGAAGGTCTTCCGTGACCGCTACATGGACCGCCTAGCCCAGGAATATCCGGGTTACGGCTTTGAAAAGCACGCGGGTTACGGTACCAAAGCCCACCTAGATGCCATACGTAAGTTAGGGCTTTCGCCGGTCCACCGCCGCTCGTTCCACCCGAAAGGACTATAGAGGGTGTGAAATGTGGAATGTGGAATTGGTTAGAAAACACTCTGGGAACAGAAAAAGGGGTATTTTCGGGCAAATCTTTCAAAAAACTTGCACATAGCTTCTTTTCTTTATATATTTCCGCTGAATTTAATGCAAACTCTTTTATGAATGGAGAATCTATGAAGAAACTTGCAATGGTTATATTCCTTGCCTCTATGGTCGGTAGCGCCTATGCTCAGGCACCTGCCGCACCTGCACCTCAGCCTGCCGCTGCACCTGCTCCTGCTGCTCAGCCTGCCGCAGCTCCCGCTGCTGCTGCGCCTGCTCCGGCACCCGCGGCTCAACCCGCTGCTCAGCCTGCCGCTGCTCCTGCTGCTCCCGCCGCTCCTGTGGCCGAAGCCGCTCCTGCCGCTCCCGCTGCCGAGCCGGTAGCCGAAGCTCCTGCCGTGGATCCTTGCGCTGTTGATACTCTTGGTCAGTATGTGGACCCCGAAGGCTGCGCTGCCGCTATGGAAGCCGCTCGCCAGCAGGCCATCGCCGACTCTATCGCTGCTGAAGAAGCCCGCCAGAAGGCTATCGCTGATTCTATCGCTGCCGAACAGGCTCGCGCCGATTCCATCGCCGCTGCTGAAGAAGCTGCTCGCCAGCAGGCCATCGCCGACTCTATCGCCGCTGCCGAAGCCGCTCGCAAGCAGGCTGAGGCTGACTCCGTGGCCAAGGCCAACGCTCCTCGCTTTGCCGTTGGTCTCACGGTATCTGGTGGTTTCGGTATGTTCGACGTCCAGTACGACGAAAACCACTTCAAGGATTTCCCCTTCACCTTTGGTGTGAGCGGACTCTTCTCTAAGGGCCAGTTCGGCGCTCGCCTCGCCGGTTCTATGCAGTATCACCGTCTCTATGTGTCTGAATCCCGCAACCGCACTGTGAACGAAGGTTACTGGCGTGCAGGTGCTGGCCTCTATGGCCGCTGGATGCCCTCTATGAAGGAAGGCCTCATTGTTGAACTGGGTATCACCGGTGCATGGGTTACCTCTGACGATATCGTGTTGCAGCCCCACACCACTCGTATGGCTCGCGTGACCTACAAGCCTCAGTCTGAATACGACATTGAATTGGGCGCTGGTTATGGAATCACATTTGCTGGAATGGCCGGTGAAATTGGTGCGTTTGTGTCTTATGACCTGAACGAGACCATGGAATTCACTAGCGACGTAGATGGCAGTGCTTGGCACATTGGGGCCCGTGCCTCTTTCTGGATCCTCAACCTTTAATAGACAAGTTTATTAACAAAACATAAAATACAATCACAAGGAGAATGTATGAAACATAAACTCTTGACTCTCGCCTCGGCCGCCGCGCTGCTCGCTGCTTGTAGCGACTCCTCGGTTTCCGATGCCAACGACGAAATCAAGGATAAGGGCACCGTAACCTTCTTCGTTTACGATGCTTTGACCAGACAGCCGATTGAAAAGGCTTCTGTCTATCACCGTACCACGAAGGAAACAAAAAAGACCGATGCCAAGGGTGGCATTGTGTGGAAGGGCGTTGATATCGGTACTTCTTACTTCGATATCACCTATGATAACTATGCCGATATCCGTCATACGACCTACGTTGATGACCAGATTGTGCATGACGTGGCCCGTGTGGACGACAACACTGAAAAGGTCGCCATGTACGAACTCGGTGTGAACGTCAAGGGTAAGCTGTACTACGTTGACCCTGAAACTAAGGAATGGAAGCCGGCCCCTGGTGTTACGGTCTATGTGGACTATCCGGATTCCACCGAAATCTTCCCCAACGAAGTCTATGAAGTCACCAAGGAAGACGGTTCTTACGAATTCACGAACCTGGCTGCTAACGTAGGCTTCCAGGTTAAGAGCGAACGCTTCACCGTGAACGACACTGTCGTTTACGAAGTCACTACCATTGACGAAGTTGCTCAGCGTAAGGGCGTGACTGAACAGACCTGGAAGGAACTGGATCCTGTGGCTGCCGAAGTGGCCTCTCTGGAACCCGTGCTCCTGTCTAGCAACCTGAACAAGGTCGGTGTCAAGGATGACATCAAGCTCACCTTCTCTGAAGAACTTGAAAAGGATTCCGTGACCACCAAGCACTTCGAAGTGAAGAGGATCATCGACGATACTGTTGACCCGATGATTACTCAGGATGTTGCCATTTCCGTAAGCCTTTCTGACGGTAAGGTTGTGTCTATTAAGTCCGCTTCCGGTGAATGGGCCGATGGCAAGGAATACATGATTAAGTTCGACGTGTGGACTCCGCTGGCTAAGGAACTGAAGGACAGCGTCGTGATTGACGGCGTAACCTACAAGAAGTGGCGTCGCTTCACCGCTGGTTCTGTGTCTCGTCCGGACCAGGTGAAGGAACTGATGATTGACCTGAACGACGACAAGGACAAGACCAAGAAGGTTGCTATTTCTTACACTGGCAAGCTCACTGTAGAATCTGAGGTGAAGGGTACTAGCAATCTGGCCTACAACGAAAGCATTACCATTAAGTGGAATGGTTTCGAGAAGGGCGTTGACAGCTATAACGTCTACGTAAAGGGCGATGTGGATGCATTCTCTGATTATCGCCTCGTTGAAAATACTACCGATACGACAAGCACCATCAAGCTCAACCGTGAATTCAACGATTGGAATTACTTTGCCTACCCGGGTAACAAGAAGCTGCCCAAGACCATCAAGGTAATCGTTCTTCCGGTGAATGCCGCTGGTGAAGCTCTCGCTAAGGATGCTAAGGCTCTGGAAATTCCTACCTACGAGTACGTTTCCGACTCTATCGAGAATATGCAGACTAACGATTACCTGAAGACCGCAACTGTGGTTATGGAAGCCGCTCCGTTCGCTGCTGCTGGTGGTGTCGTTTATGATTGCCCTGATGATGACATTCTCAACTGCTCTGCAGTTGTCCAGGGTAAGAAGCCCACGGATGGCAATAACTATGCTGCCGATATCGTGGTTTCCAACACCCATAAGGATGATTATCCGGCTGCAAAGATGCCTTCCGGTTATGAACTCTACTACAAGGCTTCTGACGATGCCGAGTGGGTCAAGTGCGCCGAAGATGTTGTTGCTACGTTCGTTGTCACAACAAACGATGATTGCTCTCCGTTCAAGAAGGGCCCGAAGAAGTATGACTCTGACGCCTCCAAGGTGTTCAACTACGCTATCGTTCCGTTCTTCGACAGGGGCTTCTGCTCTGATGCTGCCTTCTTCACGGAGATGACTTGCGTTGCTGCCGGTGAATTCTGGGAATCGGTCAAGATTTCTCAGACTGACATGAGCGGCAAGTCTGCTGGCATGTTCATCAACGAGGACAACTTCCAGAAGATGATCAACGAATGGGGCAAGACTCCGTAATATCATCCTCTAGAGGATAAATTTTAGACCCTTCTCCTTCGGGAGAAGGGTTTCTTTTTTTTCTAAATTATAGACATGGATAACAGCGCGGATTTCTTTGACAGATGGATGGCACCCCTGATGGGTCAGCCCCTGCTGCAGCGTCTTTTGCTTGCCTTATTGGTCTTGGTGTTTGCCAAACTTCTCTTGTTCTTGCTCAAGAAGATTGTCTACCGGGCTGAAATCAAGGGCCTGGACCCGGCGGCCCGCCCGTTGGTGTATTCCCTAATCTCTTACACGATTTATGTGGTGGCTCTCTTGCTGGTGCTCCATATTGCCGGAGTGAACACGGCGGGGCTTGTAGCCATGGTAGGTGCGGCGAGCCTTGCCATAGGTCTTGCCCTGAAAGATACTCTTTCAAACATTGCCTCTGGGCTTTTGCTCATGTTCATTAGGCCTTTCAAGGCCGGGCATTACATCGAGTGTGGCTCTATCAAGGGCAAAATCAAGGGAATCGGTCTTTTCAATACCACGCTGGAGACTGTAGACGGCCTGTTTGTTTCGGCTCCTAATAGCGCCCTCTGGGGCCAGCCTATCGTGAACTTCAGCAAGAACGTGAGCCGTCGCCTGGAACTGAAGGTGGGCATTGGCTATGGCGACTCCACGGACAAGGCTTTGGGAATCATGCGTGACCTGGTGGAGAATGAGCCTTTGTTCTTGAAGAATCCCGTGCCCCAGTTCTTTGTGTCGGCCCTTTCGGACAGTTCCGTAGAGGTGGCTTTTAGGGCCTGGGTCAAGAATGCGGACTATTTTAACCTGTTGTGGAAATATACCGACGAGATCAAGCGCCGCTTTGACGAGGCGGGTATCACCATCCCGTTCCCGCAGCGGACATGCCATATCCAGGGAATTGACAGCGGGATTGTAAATAGCATCGAAAAATAGCGGAAAATTTTATATATTTGGTTTCGCTTTGCCTGGATAGTTCAGCTGGATAGAACGGGTCCCTCCTAAGGATCAAACTCGCGTTCGAATCGCGATCCGGGTATTGAAAAGGCTCCGAGGAAACTCGGGGCCTTTTACTATCCACAATCACTCACGTCATGGCGGTTCCGGGTCAAGCCCGGAATGACGTTCGACCCGCCATCTCTAAACTCCGCTGAACCCTGTGAAGATGTTGTCGGAGAGGAAGGGAAGCGCACCCAGGGCGACTACCGCGACAGACAATAAGATGATGACGCCTCGCTGTCTGCGGGTAAGGCGCAGTGGCGTCAGGTGACCATCGGGCTCATCTACCCAGGCGCTCTTGACCAGCTGCAGGTAGTAGAACAAGGCAAGCACGTTGTTCAGCACCGCAAAGGTGATAAGCATGTAGTGGCCCGTAGTGGCACCGCTGAAGAACAGGTGGAACTTTCCGAAGAAGCCGGCAAGAGGTGGGATACCTGCCAGGCTGAACATGGAGATGGCGAGCGCGATGGCCAGGGAGGGGTTCTGCTTGGAAAGCCCGCGGAGGGAGTTGAAAGTCTCTTCTCTATGGTGCCCGATTATACCGAACACGAAGAAGGCGAGATAGTTGGAGACCGCATACACAAACAGGTAGTAGATGATGGCGGTCTTGGCCATCACAGCCGTACCGAGAAGGGCCACCATAATATAGCCCGCCTGGGCGATTGAGCTGTAAGCCATAAACCGACGGAGTCTGCTTTGCTTGAGGGCGCCCAGGTTGCCCACAAAAAGGGTCACGCCGGCAAGTAGGGCGATAAGCGGGGCGATCTGCTCCTGGATGGGGGCGAAGGGGCCGTAGATAAGCACTACCAGGAAGGCGATGGCGGTGGCCTTGGAGGTCACGGAAAGTACCGCCGTCACAGGCGTGGGTGCGCCTTCGTAAACGTCGGGGGCCCAGGTGTAGAAGGGGAACAAGGTGAGCTTGAATCCGATGCCGCAGAACAGGAACAGCACTGCAATCCAGAGAAGCGGGGTAGGCCCTGCGGCCACGGCGTTCTGGATAGCGTCAAAATGCAGGCTCCCGGCAAATCCGTAGAGGTAGCTGAATCCGAAAAGTTCGAAGGCGGTAGCCACAGACCCCATAAGGATGTACTTGGTAGCGGCTTCGCTGCCCAGCTGGTCGCGCTTGTTCCAGGCGGTGAGGGCGTACATGGGGATGGTGGCGATTTCGAGCCCCAGGAAGAAGGTAATGGTGTCGCATGCACTTACTACCGTTACGCCGCCGAAGGTGGCAAAGGCGATGGCGCCGATGAATTCCGCAATCTGGTGCATCTGGGGCTTGCCATCGGCACCATGCTCAAAGTAATCCTTGGAGAACCACATGCCGAGAATGGCAGAGACGATAAGGACTTCGCGCATGAGCACGCCAAAGTCGTCTACACGCCAGTTGCAGATGAAGAAACGCCCCTCGCCACTGGCCAGCGGGATAAAGTTCAACAGCAAGAAGATGAGAAGGAACCCGATGTTGGCAATACGCCAGGGAACCTTGGACCTGAAATTACAGAAAAGCCTGCTCCCGATAACCACGAAGGGGAATATGAGCAGCAACAGGTCGGGAATGATAAAGTTAGGTATGGACATACAATCTACAATGCGGAACTAATTCTTTCAAAAATAGGAGCAATACTTA
>CACZII010000076.1 GCA_902781185.1 Fibrobacter succinogenes | reverse complement strand
TGCGCCTTTGCATTCGCCTAGTCCGTAGACGGTCTTGACCTCAGACGTTTCAACCGTATCGGCACCGCTGCTGGAATCACTCCCGCAGGCAGCAAGGAATAGTGCCGCTAAGAACATTACTCCTAAATTAATGTATGGGCAGTTTGCCAACTTTTGCGTCTTTGTTTTCATAGGGCCCCCTTAGCTTTTCTAAGAATTAACAGAAATCATAACTTTTCCCTTAATTGACTTTCAACATACTTTGATTTAGTCCTTAAGACAGCGAACAGAAAAACCATAGCCCTTATAGACGACGTACAGGTATGCATCGCTGCGGTCGGACATCAAGAGCATGTGGTACGCGTCGTTGCTATTGCTCTCCGTAGAACTCCAAAAAGTAGTGACATGGCCCCTGTAGTCGTAACTCCCATCGTCGTACCTGTCGCCGGCAGGAAGCGCCGAGAACCCGAATGTGTCGGTATTCTCAATCCCTGAAGGCGAATTCCATCCTGTCTGCGATTTCAGCATTTCACATGCAACACTAGAACCGCCCACGGCAGTAAACAGATTATCCCACTCGTCATAACTCGGCACATGCCAACCCTTGGGGCATACGCCCCTTATGGTTCCGCTGGGAGCGCATTCCGAACCATTACCGCAACCATTGGCCGTATTCCCCTTGATGATTCCCGCACTATCCATGGCAGCACTCCACAAGTACAGGCGGCCGTATTTGGTGCAGTTGGCAGGATCATCATTGTAGCAGAAACTGGAAGAGTCTTCATCGGCAGTAGGCCCTAGGTAGCGGTAATTCAGGTTTTCAGCCATCCACACCTGGTCGCCAATCTTGACAGTTTTGTAGGTTTGCCCATCGCGGGGGTCCGTCAATGTGTTGCCCCCTACAAACGAAGAGTCATTCGAAGGACTCGACTGCACGGGAGCCTCGGTCACTTCCCAGTCACCATCAACGCATTTGTAGTACTGATTCTCGGATGTCACTAGTTTAATGACACCCTCGTTCGACGCCTCGCATTCACCGAGACCGTAAACAGTTTCAGCCTGCGCAACCCCCGAACCTGTTCCCGAATCGCTACCGCAAGCAGCGAGAACGAGAGCTGCAAAAAACAGAAGTGTCAAAAACACCATTCCTGAATTATGATATAAGTAAAATGCTGACCTTTGCTTCTTTGTTTTCATAAGCACATCCTTTACTTTTTTTAAGAATTAACAGCGACCGCCGTTATCGTTGTGCTATCTTTTCCAACATCGCCAAATTCAAGTTCTATGGCTTTTTCTTTTTCAAAAGCGAATTTAACCCATTCTATCAACTTTTCATTACTGGCACTAATTTCAATGATTTCCTTGGCATTAATCAGTTTTGCTTCATTACTGGTTAAATCGCCATCAATACTATGGAAAACATTATAAGCCGTTGATTCTTTTTTTATAGAATAAGGGCCAATGCCCTTAAGTTTCACCCTTAACTTATTGTCAGCGCTCATTGAAATTTGCTCTATATTGCACTCAATTTTGTACTTGGAATCTTTGTTAATTGCCGCCATTTTTTCATTCTCCATGTTTTGAGAGTTAATCTTTTTACAAGGGTCACATTTGTATTGGTTGCTTTGTTGTATGATGTTGCTCAAATTACCTGCCGGAAAATATGAACTAATCTCTTTTCGAACTATATCCGTATCCAACTTCTTTTTATACTTTTCTTTTATGGGAGCCACCAGAATTCTTGTAATACATTGGGATATATCAAAGTCGTCAAGAATCAACAAGTCATTCTGAATCTTGGAGCCTTTCGACGGCTCCAGAATAAATATCCGGATTTCCCGTTCAAATGAATAATAGGGACGCTTCAAGGAGAGCACCTTGAAGTAATCTTCAATGTCGAAGCCTTGGGGAAAATACCGATTGTCATAACGTATTTCACCACCCAATTCCGTTTGTGAAAAAGAATAGTCTACTGCAGAGATATACACTTCGCTTTTGTGATCGATAGCCCATGTATTCAATGCATCAATGAACTTCGGAAAGTTTATCGAAAGACGAACCAGATTGTTGTCATATTCGCTATCAGGTTTTTCAAAGGGCTCTTTGCAATACATTTTCCACGATGCCGCAGAATCGTCCCTTTTTTCTGTAGTTACGCAAAGACAGGCAAATTCGGGCGTCTTAAAAGAGGGATTCAATGCAGTATAATCGGTTTTCCAAAATCTCTGTTCATATAAGTCCTCCCACTTGTTCGGTGTCATGAAAGCAAAGTTCCTTTTCTGCAATGAGAGTTTCAAATCGGGATATTGCATATACCGATACACACGAGTGTTTTCCCCTTTATATTCCAAAGGCAGACTCGTCAAGAAATGAATCTTTTCAAGGTGGCCGTACTCGCCAATTAAATCGTTTCTTGACCTAGACATAGCTTTTTCCTTGATTGATTTCCAACGTGCTTTGGATTAATCCTTAAGGCAACGAACAGAATTCATGCCATCATGTGTGAGCAAAAGCACAGCGTCGAAGGTGCCCAACATCACGGCGTACGCACGCACGTAGTAGTCATCAAGCATCGTTGAACTCCAGAAGCAAGTGGATGAGCTATCGTTGTAGTAACGCCCCCAGTCGTCCTCTCTGGCATCAGGGAGCGCCGAAAAACCATACTTATCTGAACCATTGCCATTGTTTTTCCATCCTGAAGTTGACTTGAGCATTTTCCCAGCAACACTAGAATCGCCAACGGCCGTAAACAGAGTGTTCCATTCTTCATTACTTGGCAGATGCCATCCCTTGGGGCATATGCCACGGATATTTCCTGTACCTAGATTGCAATTTTCGGCGTAGACACATTCACCCTCGATTTTTCCAACTGCCGCAGCCCAAGAATACAGACGGCCGGGTGTGTCGCAAGAAAGATCATTGCTGCTGTAGCTGGTGGTCGTGGCATAGTTCAGGTTCTCCGCCATCCACACCTGACTGCCTATCTTGACAGTCTTGTAGGTCTGTCCGTCACGTTCATCGGTAACCGTACCCCTGACAACAGTTGAAGGGTCAACAAATGCAACATTTCTATTAGAAGAAGCCTCGGTCACCTCCCAAGCGCCATCTACGCACTTGTAGTACTGATTCTCGGATGTCACTAGTTTAATGACACCCTCGTTCGACTTTTCGCATTCACCGAGACCGTAAACAGTCTCAGCCTGCGCAATCCCCGAACCTGTTCCCGAATCGCTACCGCAGGCGGCGAGAAATAGAGCCACCAATGATATCAAAAACTGCATTTTGGTTAGTTTGCTAGTCATACGCTTACCCCATTTTTCGCACGCCAATAAATTTGTTTATCACAAAACCTATTCCTTTTTCAGCCATTTTCCCAGCACTTTCACCGAATATTTCCGAAACTCGTTTTCCCAAAAAATTTGACGGGATATCCTTGAGAACTTTTATAAACTCCTCTTGATTAAACTTTTTGTATTGATCATTATTATATTTTTTAAGCAAAAACAAATATCCTTCAACAGGCATTTTAACAACATCAGAAGCGAAAGATCGGTCCGAGAAATAATTTTCTTTTCTCAATTCATTCCGTACAAAATCTCTCATATAGAGACTATCAATCACGAGGGAAAGAGTACCGTCTTTCTCAATAGTTGGGATTTTATCCAACACAGCCTTTAGTTTATCACTCCTCTCATTTGCTTTATTTTCTCTTAATTCTGTTTCATAAAGATATTTCTGTGCTTTGCTTTTCGATATTTTTAATTCACATGCTATCTCCCAAGAATTATCTCCTTTTATAAACTCCCTTTTTTTGAATAGTCCAAACAAAAAGATGTCTAACTCTTGCTTTGAAACGGAACCAAAAGAGTTCTGTGTACAAAACTGAAATAATCCCTCTATATCACTTTTTTCTTCATCGAGTTTCGTCATATCGCCTCCTATTTATCAAACCGCCTAACCTATTGAATGTAAACAAAAAAATTTGGGGAGGGCGTAAATTTTCGTTTACATTCGCAAGTGGCCGAAACCCCTCATCTGTGTAATTTATACTCGAATTTGGGCGATATTTCGCCCCGACCCTAAAATGATACGACTTTCTGCACTTCTCAAAACAATGCATTTTTACGATACAGGCGCCAGATTCCGCACCGTTAAAGGGCTAGGGGGCAGCCACCCGCCGCGAAAAAGTGTATCGTGGAATTTTAGGGTAATAAAAACAAGCGAAATGATACGAAAAGCGTATCATTTTTGCGTTTTAGGCTCGCTTTCGCGGTTTTAATTGTATTTTATTTAGTATCGTGAAATCCGTCTACGATTACAAGGATTACCGCCGGTACATACTGGACTACTACAGTGAACAGAAGAAGTTCACCGGGTTCTCGTGGCGTGATTTCGCCAAGGCGGCTGGCTTTGGCTCCCCCGTCTATCTCAAGATCGTTTGCGACGGAAAGAACGGGCTTTCTAAAGGCGCAAGGGCCGCCGTGGCAAAGGCCATGGGGCTAGAGGGCTACGAGGCGGAATACTTTGCCATGCTGGTGGACTACGCCCATGCCAAAACCTCCGAGCAAAAGCAGAAAGCCCTGGAAAAGATGAACGAGATTCTTGCCACCAACCGCGTGGGAACTATCGAGAGGGAACTGTTCCAGTATTACTCCACCTGGTTCCATTCCACCATCCGCGAGTTGGCGGCATCCGTCACAGACGCAAGCCCCGAAAAGCTTGCGGAACTTTGCCAATGGGCGGTAAGCCCCGAAGTCATCGCAGATTCCCTGAAGTTCCTGACCCAAAAGCAGTTCTTGCGAAAATCCACTACCAAGGGGCAGTTCGTACAAGGTAAAAAATCCATCTCTACGGGCAAGCTCGCCACCTCCGTACTCACGGTCCGCAACCTGCACCGCCAAATGGGCGAACTCGCCCTAAAATCCCTGGACGACGTTCCCGTTTCAGAGCGGAACTTTTCCACCATCACCCTCGGGCTCACCCGAGAGGCCTACGAGACCATCGTAGAGGAACTGTCCAACTTCCGCAAGAAAATTGTGGCCCTGGCCGCCCATGACCCACAAACGGAACGGGTCTACGAAATCAACATGCAGCTGTTCCCCCTTTCAAAGAAGTTGCCTGCAGACATACAAAAGTTCCGCGGCGCCAAGCCCCGAAAAAACAGGAACCCCAAATGAGACTCTGGACCCTTTTTACAGCATTTCCCGCTATTTTTGTTCTCCTTTTTACGGCCTGCTCCGACAAAGACAAAAACGCAGGCGGCACATCGGAGGCAGAAAACTCCATTGCCATTAGCGACAAGGAAGTAGCGGGCGTCACCCAGAAGGGGCCTTTCACCAAAGGGTCCAACGTTACGCTCTATGAACTGAATTTTAGGACCCGCGCTCAGACTGGCAAAAGTTTCATCGGAAAGATTTCCGACTCCACAGGAAGCTTCTCCATCAACAAAATTGAACTTGCCTCGCAATACGCTCTGCTACAAGCCGAAGGTTACTACCTCAACGAGATTACGGGTAAAGTTTCTGCAAGCCAGATAGCCTTGAACGCCATTTCCGACCTCTCGGAACGGGACAATGTGAACATCAACCTGCTCACCCACCTGGAATACGAACGCGCCGTCTGGCTCGCCAACGAAAATGAAACCACCATTAAAAGCGCAAAGGTTGAAGCCGACAAGGAAATTTTCTCTGCTTTCGGTGTGGAGTACGACGGAGACCGCTTTGAAGACCTGGATATCTTCGGAAACGGTGACGCCGATGCCGCACTGCTCGCCATATCAGTAATCATGCATTCCGGACGCACCGAAGGTGAATTCAGCCTCGCTCTCGCAAACATGGCCATGGACTTGGAAAAAGACGGCAAGTGGGACGATGCCAAGGCTATCGCCGAAGCAGCTGACAATTCCTTTGAAGCGGACACCGTCCAAATTCGCAAGAACATGGAAGACTGGAACATCGCAAAGACCATTCCCGACTTTGCCCCCATCGTAGAATACTTCTGGAACGACGCCTTCGGACTTGGGCGCTGCACCGCAAAGCGCGAAGGCGAAATCAAACCTGACGGCAATTCTCGCTCCAGGTATTATCAGAAAGACTTTATCTGCGCAAAATCGCACTGGTACCTTTTTAACCAAAATACACATTTCTACGCCAACCAGGCAGTTTATGAAAAATGTAGTGGTAAAACATATGACCCCTCAACACAGGTATGCAACGAGGGCATAGTGATGGGTAGATGCGGCCAACGTGCATTTAACCTCGAAAACGAAAAATGTGTCGAGGGTATGGTCAAAGGT
Organism: Fibrobacter succinogenes; assembly: GCA_902781185.1. Taxonomy (GTDB): domain Bacteria; phylum Fibrobacterota; class Fibrobacteria; order Fibrobacterales; family Fibrobacteraceae; genus Fibrobacter; species Fibrobacter succinogenes_G. The sequence continues at coordinate 1,088 of CACZII010000076.1, read as the reverse complement.
ATATGCGGTAACGAAATTTATGATAAAGAGACCCTGTTCTGTTTTGAAGAGATTCTTTACGACCGGTGCGGCACCAGATCCTACGATCCAAGGGAAGAGTTCTGCTTTGACAAAGGAGTCTTCCATAAGTGTGGCGATTCTGGCTATAACGTGATAACGCAATTCTGCAGCAACGGCAAAGCCTACGACAAGTGCGATGGCAACAAATATAACACAGACTCAGTGTTCTGCTACAAAGGGGAAATCCTCCCTCTATTATGCAACAACGAATCGTATGACTCAACCACCCAATTTTGCTATAATGAAGCAATCTATGACCGGTGCGACGGTGAAACGTATAATCCTACTATACATTATTGCGCTGATAGCATTCTTGTTGAAGTCATCGATGCCAGTAACTACGATGCCTTAAACAACACCCTTACGGATCTCCGCGACGGACAAGTTTACAGGACCACCGTTATCGCCCCCGAAGGAACAGACTATTCCGAAGTCTGGATGGCACAAAACCTGAACTACAGGACAAACGGCAGCTTCTGCTACGAAGACGAAACCGCTAACTGCGAAGCGTATGGTAGGCTATATCGCTGGGATGCGGCAGTGGCGAAAGCCGAAGATGAATGTGGTTCGGGCCATGAATGCAATCTAGGCACAGGCGATATCCGTGGTGTATGCCCTAAAGGCTGGCATTTACCCAGCAAGGCAGAATGGGAGGCTCTGATTGTAGCCATGGGCGACTCCATTACGGAATATAGGAGATTCAATATAGCAGATGCGAAAATGAAGTCCACCAGCGGCTGGAATGATGACGGCAATGGCACGGATGATTACAGATTTTCTGCACTGCCTGCCGGCTACAAAAATGACGTCTGGTTTGTAGGAAAAGGCGATATAGCAGTATTTTGGAGTTCCTCAGAATACAATGGCATCATGGCATACCATTTGCAATTGCATTCCATTTACAATGCCGGTCTGATGGGGGAAGCCGATTACTACAAGGATTGGAGTTCTTCCGTCCGCTGCATCCAAAACGCCGCGCCCTAGCGTATTTCCTCCCCAAAATCAACACTTTTGAAAGTCCGCGGCAA
>CACZII010000075.1 GCA_902781185.1 Fibrobacter succinogenes | reverse complement strand
GATTCCGATGGCACTCGGTATCGGTATCGATGCCACCATCCACATGATTACTTCCTGGATTTCGGACAAGAACCTGACGCTCCGTCAGCTGATGGATACCACCGGCCGTAACGTGATGGCAAGCTCCACCACCACCATTGCGGGCTTTGTCGGGTTCCTGTTCACCACCCACCGCGGCCTCAAGGGCATCGGCGACCTGGCCTGCATCAGCATTGCCATGTTCCTGATTACAAGCATCATCTTTACGATGTACCTGTGCGGTTCTTGGCTGAAAAAGAAATAGGTTGAAGTAAACTTATGAACAAGTCTATTGTCCTATTACTGATTTTTATTCTCGCCGTTGCGACATTTGCCGATGTAAAGAAGAAGCGCTTCGATATGGGCGGGGCTTCAAATTCCCCGAGCCCCACCGTAGAGGTGGCACCCGCCGGAGATAACACCACCACCGTTAAGCCCGCAGCAGCTAAGCCCGCCGCTGTAGCAGTCACCAAAAAGCGCACCTCGTTCTATTCTGGCCCCGGGCACGGAAAATCCATCGTGGTAGGCTATTTTATAGCCCGACGCGGACGCTGGAGACAAGGTGTTGCCCTGGGAGCGGGCATTACCGTGACCCACACCATGAGCGCCGTCTTGCTTTTGCTTATTTTGTATGCCATTTTCAAGGCCACCGTATTCAACGCTTTTGAAACCGGCCGTATAGGCATCGAAAAAGCAAGCTATGCGCTGGTGATGCTTACAGGCATTTTACTTGTGGTACTCGGCATCCGCGATATTATCACGCAACGAAAGCAGGCCAAAATGGTTGCACAGGGTGGAGAAAGCGCAGAATACTGCTCGGAAACGCCACTCCCGCCCATTGCCCGCTGGCGCGAAATCATCGGGGTGGCCGCAGTCACGGGAATTGTTCCCTGCCCCGCCGTGGCGCTGATTGTGCTTTTCTGCCTGCTGAACTCCATGGTGGCACTTTCCCTCTTGGGAGCGCTCGTCATTTGCATCGGCATGACCATTACCAACGTGGCCTTCGGCATTGCCGCCGTCGCTTTCCGCAAGGGAATCGACAAGGGAAGTGCCCATACTAAAATCGCCACGAAAATCTACACCGTCGCTACACTTGCTGGCGGTATCATCATCTTTGTTTCGGGACTGATGCTGTTCAGCAACATGTTCGCTGGACGGGTGTAAAATCCCACTACATTAAAGCTATAGCTGCGTATCTACAAGGACTTTATTCTTTTGTAGGTACTCTATGCACTCTTCGGCAGTGGCCTTGCGGGAATCAAACAGGAATATGCGGCCACCATTTTCGCCGCCCACTTCCTTCATCTTCATAATGCGCACGTAGCCCAGTTCTTTGCTGGCCACGTAGCCCGTTACATATTCAGGGTCGTCAGAAATGCAGAGCTCCGCCACCATGCCGGGGGCATTGGCCACCTTGGTCGCAAGCACAATAGCTTCGTTGAAATGGTTCTTTTGGCTATCGACATCGCTGGAACGGAGCGCATCCATGTAGGTGGCCCGCACACCCCGATTATGGTCGGGTTCAAGCCGCTCTCCGGTAGCAATATCGTAAAGCATGGCACCCCGCATGGGGAAAGTTTCTCGCAAAAGATCAGGAAGTTTTTTTCTAAAATCCTTTAGTTCTGCAGCTTGATCAATAAGTTCGAACGCCTTGGAAAGCCCTTGCTGCCAAGAGTCCACATCCACCCGTGTGACCGGCAGTGCCTTTAAAATCTGGATATCCTTTTCGCAGACCTTCTCGATTTTTATGTTGATAAAGTCCGGGTCGCCCTTGGAATGGGTAAGGGCTCGGCGGGCCATTGCCGAACAAACCGCCTCGACGGCTTCACGACTTACAATGCGTTCTGCTCCGGAAATATGCTGTTCGCGTTTCTGGTCACCTTCGCCAATCTGCTGCGAAGCCCGCATTTTCAAACTGTAATAGTCCATTTTTTACTCGTGAAATTCGTCTTCGCCATCCACAATTGGAGCAGGCTCACATTCCCCAATCATCTTGATTGCTTCGCAAATGCGGTCAATTTCGGCATCGGTTGTAATAAACGGTGGCATCGTATAGACGTAGTTGCAGAAAGGCCTGAGCCATACGCCCGTTTCGCGAATCACGCGCAGAATATCGTCTGCGGAGGGTTTTGCCTTCAGCTCCAGAACACCGATGGCGCCAAGAACCCGCACGTCTGCGGCGTTTTCAAGATTGCGGAGTGGTTCCAGATTTGCACGGAGCCGCTTTTCGATTCGGGCGACTTCGCCTGCATAGTTCCGGTTTTCAAAAAGCGTAAGGGAGGCAATACCCGCCGCACAGGCAAGAGGGTTCGCCATGTAGGTGGGTCCGTGCATAAATGCCGGAATCTTGCTGTTCGTAATGGTTTCGGCCACATTCTCCGAAGCGACACAAGCGGCCATGGTAATGCTTCCGCCGGTAAGGGCCTTGCCGATACACAAAATGTCGGGCTTTATCCCCGCATGCATCATCGCGAATCGCGGACCCGTGCGGTAAAATCCCGAAGCGATTTCATCCAGAATCAACAGAATGCCTTTTTCGTCGCAAAGCTTGCGGAGGCGTTTTAGGTAGCCCGCATTGTAGAGCCACATGCCGTTTCCACCCTGAAAAACGGGCTCGCAAATGACGGCGGCTATTTCGTTCTCGTGCTCTTCCACAACACGCTCCATCGAGGCAAAGTCGTTATCGTCCCAAGGGGCATCAAAGCGGCAGTTCGGGCGCTCGGCAAAAAAATACTGCGGCATGATTCCACGGAAAAGCACATGCATTCCGTCGGGGTCGCTGAGCGCCATGGCTCCAGCCGTATCCCCATGATACCCGCCTTTCAAAGCCACCAGCTTGCATCGCTCGGCATGACCAAGGGAATGCTGGTATTGCACCGCCATCTTGGTGGCACATTCCACGGCAATGCTACCTGAATCCGCATAGAAAATCCTGTTCAGGCCTTCGGGCAAGAATTTTACAAGGTGCTTGCCAAGTTCAATAGCAGGTTCGTGGGTGAACCCGCCGAACATCACGTGGCACATCTTTTCGCTCTGCTTCTTGATCGCTTCTACGATTTCGGGAGCATTGTGTCCGTGCGCCATGCACCACCAGCTAGACACGGCGTCTATAAGTTTCAGCCCATCGGCGGTTTCAATGGTCGTGCCGTGAGCTTTTTTTGCTAAAAAACGTGCAGGTGTATTCCTGAGCGCCGCGTAAGGGTGCCACAGGTGTTCGCTATCAAAATTCATACGGGCCAAATCTAGAAAGTTTTATCGACTCCTAAATCATTGTCCCCTTCAGAAATTTTAGCAAAAACAGGTAACCCGGTCAAGTCCTGCATCATCTTGATGTTGTCATCTTCCATCTCGAAATTTTTGCTCATGCCGTAGCGGTTCACGATCAAGCCGTGAACGTTGATTCCTCGAGACCTTGCGTATTCTACGGTAAGAACGCAGGCATTGATGGAACCCAGTGCCGCCGTAGTCACCACAAGGATTGGCAAATTTAACGTCTTGATAATATCTACAAGAAAAATTTTTTGCGGCACGACCTTTGCAATATCATCAACATTAGCGGCAGTGTCGCTATCGTAGCGAATGGGGCAAATGATTCCGCCGGAACCTTCGGCGAATATGAATTCGTGGCGAGCGCAAGCCGCGTCGAAATCTTCGCGGACCTTCGAAAGCTCTACAGGGTTTCCCTCTTTACGGGCGGCAAGGTGTGGTGAAACGGCCTCTTTATACACGTAACTGACCAGCTGCTCTTGGGAATCATCGAGGTTTGCAAAGTGCTTGACATAATCGGCGTCGCCCGCAACCCACTTGCCGTCGCGAAGTTCCGCCCCGCTGAGGGCCGCCTTGTAATAGCCCGCATCAATTCCCAGGTCGCGCCATTTTTTCACGAGAAGGGCTGTAACATAGGTTTTTCCGACATCTGTGCCGGTTGCTGTAACGAAATAACCTTTGGACATGATTAGTATCTACTAAATTTTTATTGTTTCGGCGATGCTTTTCGCGGCAAGTTCAAGCTCCTCTTTGGTATGGGTTGCCATAAGGCTTGCGCGCAGACGGGCTTGCCCCTTGGCAACCGTCGGGTAACGAATGGCGGGAATCAAAATTCCGCGTTCTTGCAAAGCCTCCGAGACCTGCATCGCCTTGGCCTCGTCACCGATAACAATAGGAACGATAGCCGATGGCGACGTAGCAACATCCAAACCTTCGCGGCGGAGGCTTTCACAGAAGAAAACCACATTGCCGCGAAGCTGCCGAACCCTTTCCGGATGGGAGTCAATAAACTTCAGGTTGTTCAGGGCGGCAGCAGCAACGGCAGGGGCCATCGCTGTCGTAAAAATGAAACTCCGGGCCTTGTTTCTCAAAAAATCTATCAACTTTGCCGAACCCGCCACGAAGCCACCCTCGGCGGCTACGGCCTTGCTGAGCGTACCTACGGTAACATCGGCGTGTCCGCAACCGTAGTGCTCCGCTAAACCGCGTCCAGTTTTGCCAATTACGCCTGTAGCATGGGCCTCGTCAATCATCAAAAGGCAATCGTGCCCATGGGCAATACGTAAGAGTTCCGGCAAGTTCGCCAGGTCACCGTCCATGCTGAACACGGCATCGGTTACGACCATTCCACGGAATTCCGCACCGGATTTTGCGGCGGCATCTTTCGCTTCCAAAATGGCACGTTCCAAATCGGCCATGTCGTTATGCTTGCAAACAAGGCACTTGGATCGCGACAAACGAATCCCGTCTATAATGCTTGCGTGGTTCAGCTCGTCGCTAAAGACGTAGTCGGCCTTTCCGCAAAGAGCCGATATCGTTCCCACGTTCGCCATGTAGCCCGTGTTGAATGTAATGGCGGCTTCTTCGCCCTTGAAACGGGCAATTTCGGATTCCAGCTCCACATGGGGAGTCTTGTTGCCCGTGGTAAGTCGTGCGCCACCGCTCCCTGTGCCCCATTCCAGCACGGCATTGGCCATGGCCTGCTTCAGTTCCGGGACATTCGCCAAATCCAGGTAAGAATTTGACGCCAGCAGAACTTGCTCATGAGAATTTCCGTCTTTTGTGTCGCGAATTAAAACCCGGGACGCTTCGGGAGATTCCATCAGGCGCATGGTACGGTACGTGTGGTTTTGCCGCATCTCCGAAAGAGCCGCGTCTGTAAACTTATCAATAACAGGATTCATTTTCATCACTTACGCTAAGCTTCTTTTCTTTGGATCAGGCTCATCAAATAGAAACTGCCGAATGCAACAATGTCGGCGGCAACAATGGTGGAGCCAACGGGTGTACCTGCAAGGATAGCCACTAGAATTCCAATTAGCGAGCAAGCCACCGAGATAACGGCTGCTGCGACCGTTACCGAAAAGAAACTCTTGAAAATGCGCATGGCCGAAAGAGCCGGGAACACCACCAAGGCAGACACCAGAAGCGCCCCCACCAGATTCATGGCAAGCACGATAATGACCGCAACGACAACGGCAATCAGCAGGTTGAAAAAAGCGGTATTCACGCCGGTCGCCTGGGCAAAATTTTCGTCGAAGGTGATGGCAAAGATCTTGTGGTAAAACAACACAAAAATGGCCAGCACGACAACGGAAAGGACTACACAGAGATACACTTCCCCTGCTTTCAATGTAAGAATGGATGTAGAACCAAACAAGGTGGTGCACACATCGCCCGAAATATTCGCCGATGTAGAAAACAGGTTCATCAACAGATAACCAAGAGCAAGTGCCCCGACTGAAACCATGGCGATGGCAGCGTCCCCCTTGACTCGCGCGTTCTTACCTGTGCAAAGCAAGAGGATGGCGACCGCGACTGTCACGGGCAAGATAATGAGCATGTTGTTTGTGACCTTGAGTACGGCGGCAATGGCAAGAGCCCCGAAGGCCACATGGGAAAGGCCGTCACCGATATAGGAGTAACGTTTGAGCACCAAGGTTACGCCCAGGAGCGACGAGCAGAGCGAAACCAAGACGCCTACGATAATGGCATAGCGCACAAATGGAAAATCTAAGTAGAAAAGAAGCTTGTCAATTGGCATACCACACTGTCATCCCCGCCCCGGAACAAAGTCCGGGGTAAACTCCGGCGGGGATCTCCTTGGCTTAATGGTTTTATCTTTCTTTAGTTGATATCTTATTGAAATCCATGACGCGGGTGGCGTCGTCCAGGGCGGTATCCACATCGTGGGTCACCATGACGACTGTCATTCCCTTTTGGTGCAGGTCTTCGATAACGCGGTACATGGTTCCGGTAGATTCAGGGTCCAGACCGGTAACGGGCTCATCCAGCAAGAGCAAGCGTTCGGCGGCGCACAGGGCCCTCGCCAGCAGTACCCGCTGCTTCTGGCCCCCCGAAAGTTCGCGGAAGCAGGACTTTCGCAAACTTTCGGTTCGGGTGAGCGCCATGCATTCCATGGCGCGCTCCCGGTGCGCCGACTTGTAAAAAGGCAACAGCCGGTGTTTTCCCTGGAACGCCGACAGCACAATCTCTTCGACAGAAGCGGGAAAGTCCTTCTGTACCACCGTCATCTGCGGCAAGTACCCGATTTGATTGCGGGTAAGGCCGCCACAAAGTTCAATACTTCCAGACTTGGGCGAAAGCAGGCCGGCAATTCCCTTCAGGAACGTGGTCTTGCCGGAACCGTTATGGCCTACAATACAAAGGTAATCGCCTTCGTTTATATCGTAATCCAAATCCCGGACCAGATCCTTGCTACCGTAACCTAGCGTCAACTGCCTGCATTTGATAAGTGTCTGTGCGTTTACCATCCGTTTGTCATGCCAGCGAAGGCGGGCATCTCCTATAAATGCTACTTAATCGCCTTTTTCAAAACTTCCAAATTATCTCGCATGATAGAGAGATAGTCTGCTCCGGCCTTTATCTGTTCGTCCTTCATCGACTGCATGGAATTCAGCATCAACACTTCGGCGTTTTTCGATTTCTTGCTGGCATCAAGAATGGCCCGGGCGATTTTCCCGTCGCTGCCGTCAATGGTGAAAATGGCAGGTAGGGCAAGGGAATCCATTTTACCCGCAAGGAAGGTTATCGTCTCGAAACTGGCCTCACTTTCGGCAGAACAACCCACAAAAGCGGCATAATACTTAATGCCGTAATCGTCCACCAGGTAACGGAAGGGGAAACGGTCACCGAACAGGATTGTCTTGAGCGTTGCGTTTTCCATTGTGGTATGATACTGGGCGTCCAGTGAACTGATTTTCGCAATGTAGAGTGCCGCATTCATGTGGTATTCCGTGGCATGGGCCGTATCCAGTTTTGCGATGGACTCTGCAAGAGCCTTTACCAGTATTTCGGCGTTTTTCAGCGATAGCCAAATGTGTTCGTCGTTCTCGACTTCTTCCTCTTCGTCGTGATGGTGATGCTCGGAGGTCGCCTCGGCTGGCTCGGTGGCCTTGGCATGCTCATGGTGCTCTTCTGCGCTTTCATTCGTCTCGCCTTGCATGCCCTCTACGACTTCCTCTTCCTTCACCCGGTCTCCCAAGACCTTCATCATGTTTACTTCTATGCGCCCTTCTTTCGGGGTCGCTGCAAGAGCCTTCTCAATCCATTCGTCGGATTCACCGCCTACATACACCACCATGTTCGCACCTGCAATGGCCGCAATATCCTGAGCCGAAGGCTGGTAACTGTGCAGGTCCGCGCCGTTCTTAATGAGCAATTTCAGGTCAACCGCATCGGCACGCCCGCCAAGAACGTTCTTGAACCAGTCGTACTGCGGGTATGTCACGGCAATAACAGAAATTTTCTTCGCTGCACCCTCGGTCTCGGATTTTGTTCCGCAAGCGGCCAGCAACAAAGTCACGGCGAGGAACGCCTTGACTACAAATCCCTTAAACATGGCGCCTCCTTGAGTGGCGAGGCTTTCCGGAGCAACCGGCACAACGGCCAAGCAGCACCGACTGCTGCTGGTCCAGTTCAAAGCCGCTTACCCGCTGCACGGAAAGCTGCAACATCTT